>DATIFD010000225.1:0-25798 GCA_035455385.1 Burkholderiaceae bacterium | reverse complement strand
CCCGGCCAGCCAGGCCAGCAGCCACGGCTTGACGCTGGCCACGCCACCGAAGCGCAGGCCGAGGTTGCGCAACTCGGTGGCCGTGAGCTTGGAATACATCACCAGCCAACGGATCTCGGTGGGCGTCTGCGTGTCGATCCGCGTCTGCACGCCCTGCACGTACTCGTCGAAGACCTTGGCCTCGGAGGCCTCCATCAGCCGACGGTTGAGCACGAGCGCCTGCAGATCGCGGTTCAGCCCCAACTCGGCGATGAAGCGCAACTCCGGACCGATGATGTAGGGCCGGTGCGATGGCCCCCACTCGATGCGCCACGGTACGGTGCCATGGGCGCCGTCGATCACGAAGCCTTCGTCGTCGCGGACGCGGCGCCACTGGGCGTCGTGCTGGCGCGCCCACTGCTCGATGCCCTGCAGGCCCGGCTTCGGTGTGGAGGCGGACCACCAGCGCTTCAAGAGTGCGAGCATGGTTCGGCGTGCGCGCGTCACGACACCGCAGCAGTGGCGATGGTTGAAGTGTATTCGCGGGGCTTGGTCGAAGCTGGCTTACGACCAGGCCCGGATGCCGCCATGCCTAGAATCGCGCACGCGCCGGCACCGTCTGCCCGTAGCTCAGTTGGATAGAGCAGCTGCCTTCTAAGCAGCAGGCCGGGGGTTCGAATCCCTCCGGGCAGGCCACTTCCACGCACCCAGGGATGACACGCTGTGTGGTGGGCGGTGCAGGTTTCGAACCTGCGACCTCGTCGGTGTGAACGACGCGCTCTACCCCTGAGCTAACCGCCCTGCGCAGGGGCGCGAATTATGCCATGTGCTCGCGCCACACCGTTCGTCCGCCGCTGGCCTTGTCGAGATCGGCCAGCACGGCGGCGTGCGCGGCGAGCTCGGCCTCGGTGGGTTCGATCACCGGCAGCCCGAATGCGGTCAGGTCGAACGCCATGCCGTCGTGCACGTCGCCCACGGTGCCTTGTGCGACGTCGATCACCAGCGAGTCCTGGCCGCGGGTCATCCGGACGTACACCTCGGCCAGCAGGCCGGCGTCGAGCAGCGCGCCATGCAGCGTGCGATTGCTGTTGTCGACCTCGAGACGCCGGCACAACGCGTCGAGCGAATTGGCCTTGCCGGGAAAGAGCTCGCGCGCCAGCACCAGCGAATCGACGACCTTCGACGCGACGCTCGGAAACGGCGGGCGGCCCAGCCGCTGCAGCTCGGCATCGAGAAAACCGACGTCGAACGCCGCGTTGTGCGCCACCACCTCGGCGCCCTCGATGAAGGCCAGCAGTTCGTCGACCACGGCGGCGAACACGGGCTTGTCGGCCAGAAACTCGTCGGTCAGCCCGTGCACCTTGAGCGCATCGTTGCTGTTGGCGCGCTCCGGGTTGACATAGAAGTGCTTGTGACGTCCGGTGAGCCGGCGATTGACCATCTCGACGCAGCCGATCTCGATGATGCGGTCGCCGTTCTCGTGCGACAGCCCGGTGGTCTCGGTGTCGAGGAAGACGATCCTCGTCACGCTCTCACCCGCCGCGCGGCCCACGCCATCAGAGCAGCTCCGGCGAGCACCATCGGCACGCACAGCCACTGGCCGCGCGACAGGCCGAGCGCCTGCAGGCCGAGAAAGGCGTCGGGCTCGCGGAAGTATTCGGCGATGAAGCGCAGCGCCCCATAGCCGACCAGGAAGGCGCCCGACACCTGGCCGGTTGGTCGTGGGCGCTTCGCATACCACCACAGCACGCCGAACAGCAGCAGGCCTTCGAGGCCGAACTGGTAGATCTGCGACGGATGCCGGGGATCGGTCGTGCCCGACTGCGGGAACACCATCGCCCAGGGGAGATCCGGGCTGGCCACGCGACCCCACAGTTCGCCGTTGATGAAATTGCCCAGGCGCCCTGCTGCCAGGCCGGTGGGCACGCACGGCGCCACCAGGTCGGCCACCTCCAGGAACGGCCGTCCGCGCATGCGCCCGAACAGCCACATCGCGCCGATCACGCCGAGCAGCCCGCCATGAAACGCCATGCCGCCCTTCCAGATCGCCAACGCCTCGAGCGGATGGGCCGCGTAATAGCCGGGCTTGTAGAACAGCACGTAGCCCAGGCGGCCGCCGATCACCACGCCCAGCACGCCGTAGAAGAGCAGATCCTCGACGTCGCGCCGACTCCAGCCCGACTCGCTGTACGGCGGGCGCGACGCGCGCAGCCGCGCCAGCCAGAGGAACAGGACGAATCCCAGCAGGTACATCAGGCCGTACCAGTGGACGGCGATCGGAATCCCGAAGCGCGAAAGGTCCAGCGCCACCGGGTCGAATTGCGGATGCACGAGCATCGGCCTGTCGTCTCCTGCCAAGTGAGTCGGTCGCGATTGTCGCCGCAAACCGCGGACCGTCCGGTGCGGCAGCGGCTACGATACGACGTGGCCGGGCGTCGGCAGTGAAGGATCCTTTGGCATGAGCATGAACCGCCGCTCCAGAAACATCACCGAAGGCGTCGCGCGCGCCCCCAATCGCTCGATGTACTACGCGATGGGCTACCAGGCAGGCGACTTCGCCAAGCCGATGATCGGCGTGGCCAACGGCCACTCGACGATCACGCCGTGCAATTCCGGGTTGCAGCGCCTCGCCGACGCGGCGGTGGACGCGCTCAGGGAGGGCGGCGCCAACCCTCAGATCTTCGGCACGCCGACGATCAGCGACGGCATGGCGATGGGCACCGAGGGCATGAAGTATTCGCTGGTGTCGCGCGAGGTGATCGCCGATTGCGTCGAGACCTGCGTCGGCGGCCAGTGGATGGACGGCGTGCTGGTGATCGGCGGCTGCGACAAGAACATGCCCGGCGGCATGATGGGCATGCTGCGCGCCAACGTGCCGGCCATCTACGTCTATGGCGGCACGATCTTGCCGGGCAAGTACAAAGGCCAGGATCTCAACATCGTCAGCGTGTTCGAGGCGGTGGGGCAGTTCTCGGCCGGCAAGATGAGCGAGGAAGACTTCTGCCAGATCGAGCGCCGCGCGATACCCGGCAGCGGCTCGTGCGGTGGCATGTACACCGCCAACACGATGAGCTCGTCGTTCGAGGCGCTGGGCATGAGCCTGCCCTATTCGTCGACGATGGCCAACGTCGAGGAGGAGATCGTCGACAACGTGCGCCGCGCCGCGGCGGTGCTGGTCGAGGCGGTGAAGAACGATCTGAAGCCGCGCGACATCGTCACCAAGCAGGCGATCGAGAACGCGGTGGCCGTCATCATGGCCACCGGCGGCTCGACCAACGCGGTGCTGCACTTCCTGGCGATCGCGCACGCGGCGGGCGTCTCGTGGACGATCGACGACTTCGAGCGCATGCGCAAGAAGGTGCCGGTGCTGTGCGACCTCAAGCCCAGCGGGCGTTTCATGGCGATCGACCTGCACCACGCCGGCGGCATCCCGCAGGTGATGAAGGTGCTGCTCAAGGCCGGCCTGCTGCATGGCGACTGCATGACCATCACCGGCAAGACCGTCGCGCAGGCGTTGGCCGATGTGCCCGACGCGCCACGCAAGGACCAGGAGGTCATCCGGTCCATCGGTGAGCCGATGTACGCGCAAGGCCACCTGGCGATCCTGAAGGGCAACCTGTCGCCCGAAGGCTGCGTGGCGAAGATCACCGGGCTGAAGAACCCCGTGATGACCGGGCCGGCCCGCGTGTTCGACGACGAGCAGTCGGCGCTCGCCGCCATCATGGCGGGCCGCATCAAGCCCGGCGACGTGATGGTGCTGCGCTACCTCGGCCCGCGCGGTGGCCCCGGGATGCCCGAGATGCTGGCGCCGACCAGTGCGCTGATCGGTCAGGGGCTCGGCGAGACGGTGGGGCTGATCACCGACGGGCGATTCTCGGGCGGCACGTGGGGCATGGTGGTGGGGCATGTCGCTCCGGAGGCCTACGAGGGGGGTCTGATCGCGCTCGTCCATGAAGGCGACTCGATCACCATCGACGCCCACCGGCTGCTGCTGCAGCTCAACGTGGCCGACGACGAGATCGCGCGTCGCAGGGCGGCGTGGCGGGTGCCGGCACCGCGCTACACGCGCGGCGTGCTGGCCAAGTTCTGGAAGAACGCCTCGAGCGCCAGTGGCGGGGCGGTGCTCGACCGCTACGACGAGCGGTGACCGATCAGGCCTGGTCGTCGGCCGGTCGTGTCGGCGGCAGCTCCTGACGGCTGGGCAAGAACGCCGTGATGACGTCGCGGTTGTGGCGCTCGTCTTCCGACTTCTTGGCCGGCGCCGCGCGCGGCGGATCGACCACGCGGTTTTCCTTGATGATCGTCACGCGGCGCTCGCGTCGCCAGTTGAGCCCGAGCGCGTCCATCTGGCGGCGGCGGCGCTCCTGCTTGCGTTCCTCGAGCTTGTCCATTTCGCGCTGCCGGGTCAGGCCGATGCCGTCGGCAAACGCCCACCACACCACTGCGAGCCCGAACGGTAGCAGGATCCAGCCCCACGACCACGTGGCGGCAAAGCCGACCTCGACCATCTTCATCGTCAGCAGCAGGCAGCCGACCACCACGAACCACATACCCGTCTCCCGCGCACCGGGTCGCCAGGCCCCGGATGGGGTCAACCGGGCGACCTAGAATCCCGTTACAGATCACTGTAATCCGAGCCCATCGCCATCGCCGAAAGGAAACCATGAAAAAGCTCGCCATCGTGACGATTGTTGCCGCTGCCGTTGCGCCGGCTGCATTCGCACAACAAGCCCTCGCGGAAAAGAAGAACTGCCTGGCCTGCCACCAAGTCGACAAGAAGCTGGTGGGTCCCGCGTACAAGGACGTGGCCGCGAAGTACGCCGGCCAGAAGGACGCCGTGGCCAAGCTGGCCGAGAAGATCCAGAAGGGCGGCACCGGCGTATGGGGCCAGATCCCGATGCCGGCCAATCCGCAGGTCAACGCGGAGGAGGCCAAGTCCCTGGCCACCTGGGTGCTGTCTCTGAAGTAGCCTGGACCGGCAAGATAGGAACGGCCCCGCACCAACGGGGCCGTTTTCCATTCGACCGACCGATTCAGTTCGACTGCGCCAACTGCTCCGGGATGGCAGGGTTCTGGTGCGCACGTCACGTCGCGATGCGACATGAGTGCGCCCCGTCCCCTTCCAGCGCGGCTGCGCCGCGGCGCGCCGCCCCTGGCGGCACGCTGGATCAGTTGGACTGCGCCAACTGCTCCAGGATGGCAGGGTTCTCCAGCGTGCTGGTGTCCTGGGTGATCGCCTCGCCCTTGGCGATCGAGCGCAGCAGGCGGCGCATGATCTTGCCCGAGCGGGTCTTCGGCAGGTTGTCGCCGAACCGGATGTCCTTCGGTTTGGCGATCGGACCGATCTCCTTGGCCACCCAGTTGCGCAGCTCGTTGGCGATCTTCCTGGCTTCTTCGCCGGTCGGACGCGCCCGCTTGAGCACCACGAACGCGCAAACCGCCTCGCCGGTCAGGTCGTCTGGCCGTCCCACCACGGCGGCCTCGGCCACCAGCTCGGTGTGCGCAACCAGCGCCGACTCGACCTCCATCGTGCCGAGACGGTGCCCCGAGACGTTCAGCACGTCGTCGATCCGTCCCGTGATGGTGAAGTAGCCGCGCTCCACGTCGCGGCTGGCGCCGTCGCCGGCCAGGTAGTACCCCTTCAGCTCGGGCGGGTAGTAGCTCTTCTTGAAGCGCTCGGGGTCGCCCCAGATCGTGCGGATCATGCCCGGCCACGGCTTCTTGATCACCAGGATGCCGCCGTGCCCATTGGGGACGTCGCCGCCTGTCTCGTCGACGATCGCTGCCGTGATGCCCGGGAACGGCAGCGTGCACGAGCCGGGCACCAGGGGCGTTACGCCGGGCAGCGGCGTGATCATGTGGCCGCCGGTTTCAGTCTGCCACCAGGTGTCGACGATCGGGCAGCGGCCGCCGCCGACGTGCTGGTGGTACCACTCCCAGGCCGCCGGGTTGATCGGCTCGCCCACCGAGCCGAGGATGCGCAGGCTGTCGAGCTTGTAGTTCCTCGGATGCGCCGCCGGATTGGTCTCGGCGGCCTTGATCAGCGAGCGGATTGCCGTCGGTGCCGTGTAGAACACCGTGACCTTGTGCGACTGGATCATCTTCCAGAAGCGCCCGGCATCGGGATACGTTGGCACGCCCTCGAACACGATCTCGGTGCCGCCGCAGGCGAGCGGCCCGTAGGTGATGTAGGTATGCCCGGTGACCCAACCGATGTCGGCCGTGCACCAGAAGACATCATCGGGCTTGAGATCGAAGGTCCACTTGGTCGTCACCGCCGCATGCAGCAGATAGCCCCCGGTGGAGTGCTGCACGCCCTTCGGCTTGCCGGTGGACCCCGACGTGTACAGGAGGAACAGCGGATGCTCGGCGCCCACCCACTCAGGCTCGCAGGTCGCTGCTTGGTTTGCCACCACGTCATGCAGCCACTTGTCGCGCGCAGCGCTCCACTGGATCGGCCCCCCGGTGCGCTTGTAGACGAGCACGTTCCTGATGCTGTCGCACCCGCCCATCGCGAGCGCCTCGTCGACGATGCTCTTCAGCCCCAGCGCCTTGCCGCCGCGCATCTGCTCGTCGGCGGTGATCACCATCACCGCACCGGCATCCTCGATGCGGTCGCGCAGGCTGTGCGCCGAGAAGCCGCCGAACACCACCGAGTGGGTGGCGCCGATGCGTGCGCAGGCCTGCATCGCGGCGACGCCCTCCACCGACATCGGCATGTAGACGACGACGCGATCGCCTTTCTTGACGCCCAGCGCGCGCAGGGCATTGGCCAGCTTGCACACCCGCTCGAGCAGCTGCCCGTAGCTGACACGCGTCACGGTGCCGTCGTCGGCCTCGAAGATGATCGCCGTCTTGCCGCCGAGGCCGCGCTCGACCTGCAGGTCGAGGCAGTTGTACGACACATTCAGCGTGCCGTCCTCGAACCACTTGAAGAATGGCGCCCGGCTGTCATCGAGAGCCTTGGTGAACGGCTTCTTCCATTGCACGTGCTCGCGCGCCAGCCGCGCCCAGAAGCCGGCATTGTCGGTGTCGGCTTCGGCGCACAGCGCCTGGTAGGCCGGCATTCCCGAGACCGCTGCACCCTTCACGGCCGCAGCGGGGGGTGGGTAGACGCGTAGCTCGCTCATCGTTGTCTCCTGTGGCTGGGCGCCATTGGCACGGGCCTGCTGCGACGCCGCGCAATGTGGCGTACCGTCCTGACGAAGCCCTTACTCTAGCGTCAAGCGCCGCCTCTAGAATTTGCGCGCCCTCAAACCATCCACCCTCGTCTGCATGACCTCCCCCCGCGACCCGATCGACGCCAAGCTGCGCCCGCTGCCGAACCTGATCTTTGCCAGCGCTGGCTGCAACTGCCCCTGTACCTGGGCTTGATCGTCGCGCGGGCGGTCTACGTGTTTCACTTCTGGGTCGAGCTGTGGCACCTTTTCGAGGCGGCCCTCGGCGACAAGCAGGCGCTGTCGAGCCTGGTCAGGAGCGTCGGCTACAAGGGGGGGCCGATCGACGGGCTGAACGAGACGATCATCATGCTGGTCGTGCTCGGTCTGATCGACGTCGTGATGATCAGCAACCTGTTGATCATGGTGATCATCGGCGGCTACGAGACCTTCGTCTCGCGGCTCAATCTGGAGAGCCACCCCGATCAGCCCGAATGGCTGAGCCATGTCAACGCATCGGTGCTGAAGGTCAAGCTCGCCACCGCGATCATCGGCATCAGCTCGATCCACCTGCTCAAGACCTTCATCAACGCCGAGAACTACACCGAGAAGACCCTGCTGTGGCAGACGGCGATTCACCTCGCCTTCCTGCTGTCGGCGCTGGCCGTGGCTGCGGCCGATCGCATCCTGGGTTCGGCCTCCCCCGAGCGCCACTGAGCGGATGCGCCGCGTGCCGCGCGGCGGCGATGGCCCGGCACTACACTGCTCTTCCTTCGCGATACGAACCGACGTCATGACCACCATCCTGCGCGCCGCCGACCTGATCGACACGGTGGCCGCCGCACTGCAGTACATCAGCTACTACCACCCGGCCGACTACATCGGCCACCTGGCGCAGGCCTATCGGGCCGAGCAGAGCGCGGCGGCCAAGGATGCGATTGCGCAGATTCTCACGAACTCGCGCATGTGCGCCGAGGGGCGGCGCCCGATCTGCCAGGACACCGGCATCGTCAACGTGTTTCTCAAGGTCGGCATGGACGTGCGCTTCGAAGGCTTCGCGGGCACGCTCGACGATGCCGTCAACGAGGGGGTGCGCCGCGGTTACCTCGACCCCGACAACAAGCTGCGCGCGTCGGTCCTCGACGACCCGCTGTTCGAGCGCAAGAACACCCGTGACAACACACCGGCGGTGATTCACGTGGAACTGGTGCCCGGTGACAAAGTCGACGTCACGGTGGCCGCCAAGGGCGGCGGCAGCGAGAACAAGAGCAAGTTCGTCATGATGAATCCCAGCGACAGCCTGGTCGACTGGGTGCTGAAGACGGTGCCGACGATGGGTGCCGGATGGTGCCCACCCGGCATGCTGGGCATCGGCGTGGGCGGCACGGCCGAGCGCGCGATGCTGCTGGCCAAGCAGGCGCTGATGGACGACATCGACATGTCGGCCCTGCTGCAGCGGGGCCCGCGCAACAAGCTCGAGGAACTGCGCATCGAGCTGTACGAGAAGGTCAACGCACTGGGCATCGGAGCGCAGGGCCTGGGCGGCCTGACGACGGTGCTCGACGTCAAGATCAAGACCTACCCCACCCACGCGGCGAGCAAGCCGGTGGCGATGATTCCCAACTGCGCGGCCACGCGGCATGCGCACGTGGTGCTCGACGGCTCCGGCCCGGCCTACCTCGATCCGCCGAGCCTCGATCTGTGGCCCGACGTGCACTGGGCACCGGACTACAACAAGAGCCGCAAGGTCGATCTCGACGGCTTGACGCGCGAGCAGGTCGCGAGCTGGAAGCCGGGCGACACGCTGCTGCTGTCGGGCCGCATGCTCACCGGCCGCGACGCCGCGCACAAGCGCATCCAGGAGATGCTCGCCCGCGGCGAGAAACTGCCGGTCGACTTCGCCAACCGCGTCATCTACTACGTCGGGCCGGTCGACCCGGTGCGCGACGAGGTGGTGGGCCCTGCGGGTCCCACCACGTCGACGCGGATGGACAAGTTCACCGAGATGATGCTCGCGCAGACCGGGCTGATCGCGATGATCGGCAAGGCGGAGCGCGGGCCCGTCGCCATCGAGGCGATCCGCAAGCACAAGAGCGCCTATCTGATGGCCGTGGGCGGTGCCGCCTATCTGGTGGCCAAGGCGATCAAGTCGGCCAGGGTGGTTGGCTTCGCCGACCTCGGCATGGAAGCGATCTACGAGTTCGACGTCAAGGACATGCCGGTGACGGTGGCGGTGGACGCGGGTGGCACCAGCGTGCACCAAACCGGGCCACGCGAATGGCAGACGCGCATCGGCAAGATCCCGGTGGTGGCGGGCTGAGTTGGCCCCGCGTCAACCTTACGAATCTGTTAGGCCTGTCGCATCACCCGCTGTGGATAAGGAATCTCGACGCCCTGCTCGTTGAGGCAGCGCAGCAGCGCGAGGTTGACATCGCTGCGCACGCCGCCCGTGCCGTTCTCGATGTCACCGATCCAGAACACGATCGTCAGCTCGAGGCCATCGGCCGCGAAGCTGGACAGCTGCACGGCGCTCGGCGGATCCGCCAGCACCCGCGGCACCGCGTGCACGACTTCGGTGAGCTTCGGCAGCAGGCGCTCGAGATCGGTACCGTAGGCCACCTGCACGGTCGTGCTCAGCGCGACGCGCGGGTCGGCGAGCGTGGCGTTCTCGACCCGCTGCGTGATCATCATCTCGTTGGGCACCAGCGATTCGCGACCGTTGAGCGCGCGCACGACGGTGTAGCGGGTGGTGATGTCGGTGATGCGGCCCTCGAAGCCGTCGACCTTGACCGTGTCGCCGATGCGCAGGCTGCGCTCGGCCAGGATCACGAAGCCCGACACGTAGTTGGCGGCGAGCTTCTGCAGGCCGAAGCCGATGCCCACGCCGATGGCGCCGCCCAGCACCGACAACGCCGTCAACGGAATCCCTGCCGCCGACAGCGCGACCAGAGTCCCCACCAGCAGCAACAGCGCCCGCGTGGCGTTGGCAGCGATCTTGCGCACCGACAGGTTGACGCGACTGGCGCGCATCAGCCGCGCCTCGATCAGGGTCGACAGCCACAGCACCGCCAGCAACGCCACCAGTGCGGTCAGCGTGCCCTGCAGGATGGCCAGCAGCGAGATCGTGCTGCCGCCGATGCGCCACTTCACCTCCTCCATCGAGTCGATCAGCATCGGCAGCAGGTCGGTGATCCATAGCACCATGCCGAGCCACACCAGCCACGACACCGTGCGCACGAAGGCCCGCACCGCAGCCGACTGCGGGAAGGCCCCCGCCAGCACGCGCGCCAGCAGGCGGATGATCGCCAGGCTGGCGAGAATCGGCACAGCCAGCCGCAGCAGCCCGATCGGCATCGCCTTGGCAAGTGCCGCCCGCGCGACGACCACCAGCAGCAGCGCCAGCAGCGGGAACAGCGCGCCGTCGACGGTCCGCTTGGCGAACCAAACGCTGCTCGGCGCGTGTCGTCGCGCCAGCCGCGCCAGCCCCCAGGCGAGCAGCACGCAGGCCAGCAGCACGGCCAACTCGGCCAGCGCGCTGGCGCGGGTGAGCGCCGCCCAAATCTCGGCTAGGGTCTCACCGGCCTGCATCGCGGCAGCCTCCTGGGCAACCGGAGGTCGAAGACGGGCCGAACGGCACTAGACCTCGGCCAGCACGCGCAGGTGGCTGGCGACGCTGCGGGCCAGGGCACCGAGGTTGTAGCCGCCCTCCAGGCACGACACGATGCGGCCTTTTGCGTGCCGATCGGCCAGGTCCTTGATGCGCTGGGTGATCCACGCATAGTCGGCTTCGACAAGGCCGAGCTGGCCGAGCTCGTCTTCACGGTGGGCGTCGAAGCCGGCGGAGAAGAACACCATCTCGGGGGCGAACTCTTCCAGCCGCGGTATCCAGTTGGCCTCGATCAGGTCGCGGATCTCGGGGCCGCGGCTGTACGGCCGCACCGGCAGGTTGATCATGTTGGTGCCCTTGGGCACCGTGCCGCTGCCCGGATACAGCGGATGCTGGAAGAAGCTCGCCATCAGGATGCGGTCGTCGCCGGCGATGATGTCCTCGGTGCCGTTGCCGTGGTGAACGTCGAAGTCGATGATCGCCACCCGGTTCAGGCGCAACACGTCCAGCGCATGACGCGCCGCGACGGCGACGTTGTTGTAGAAGCAGAAGCCCATCGCGGCATCGCGCGTGGCATGGTGCCCGGGCGGCCGTACGGCGCAGAACGCCGAGCGCGCCTCGCCGCGCATCACCGCCTCGGTCGCGGCGACCGCGGCGCCCGCCGCCCGACGCGCCGCACGGCGGGTGTGCGCGCAGGCGATCGTGTCGGGGTCGAAGGCGTGGTGGTCGCCGTTGGCTTCCACCTCGGACAGCACCGCGTCGAGCTCGGCCACGAAGCCGGCCGTGTGCGCGCGGCACAGCGCGTCGTGCTCGACCAGCGGCGCGTCGCGGAACGTCAGCGCCGCGTCGAGACCCGTGGCACGCAGATGATCGGCGATGGCGTCGAGGCGCGCTGCGCACTCCGGGTGGCCTCGACCCATATCGTGCAAACGGCACTCGGGGTGGGTGAACACGAGCGTGGTCATTCGGGGCCCTGGGACTTTTCGGTTAAGGTGGCGCGCATGGCTGACAACAACGACGTCACCCGCCAGCTATCGGCGTTGGTGGATCAGATTAGCACGATCATCGTCGGCAAGCGGTCGCAGATCGAGGACTGCGTCGCCTGCATGCTGGCCGGCGGCCATCTGCTGATCGAGGACGTGCCCGGCGTCGGCAAGACGACCTTGGCGCATGCGCTGTCGGTGTCGCTGGGGCTGAAGTTCTCGCGCGTGCAGTTCACCGCCGACCTGATGCCGTCGGATCTGGTGGGCGTGAGCGTCTACGAGCGCAGCCGCGAGGCCTTCGTGTTCCACCCGGGACCCGTGTTCGCCCAGGTGCTGCTGGCCGACGAGATCAACCGTGCCGGTCCCAAGACGCAGAGCGCGTTGCTCGAGGCGATGGAAGAGCACCAGGTGACGGTCGAGAACGAGACCCGTGCGCTGCCGCAGCCGTTCTTCGTGATCGCGACCCAGAACCCGGTGGACCAGCTCGGCACCTACCCGTTGCCGGAATCGCAGCTGGACCGCTTTCTGATGTGCATCACGCTGGGCTATCCCGACCGTGCGTCGGAGCGCGCCCTGCTGGCCGGCGAGGATCGACGCCGCGCCATCGAGCGGCTGCAGCCGGTGATGTCGCCCGACCTGCTGCGCTCGGCGCAGGCGCTGGTGAGCGGCGTGCACGCCGCCGACGCGCTGCTGGACTACCTGCAGGCGCTGATCCAGGCCACCCGCTCGGGCCAGTGGTTCGAAGAGGGCCTCAGCCCGCGCGCCGGCATCGCCTGGCTGCGCGCCGCGCGCGCACGGGCGCTGATGGCGCGGCGCGACTACGTGGCGCCCGATGACCTGCAGGCGGTGGCGGGGCAGACGATTGCGCACCGCTTGGTGCCGGTGGCAGGCGCCGGCCGCGGACGCGTCGAGCAGGTGCGCGCCATGCTGGAGTCCGTGGCCTTGCCGTGAGCGCCGCGCTGCCGCTTCGAAGGCGCTTGGCCTTGCAGCGCGCGTGCCGTAGGGGGCGGTGATGATCGCGCAGCACGTCCGCGACTGGTTCGAGAACCGGTTGCCGGTCAGCGACACCCACATGCTGACCCAGCGCAACATCTACATCGTCCCGACCAAGGCCGGCTTCGCGTTCGCGCTGACGCTGGTGCTGATGCTGGTGGCATCGATCAACTATCAGCTCAACCTGGGATACATGCTGACGTTCCTGCTGGCCGGCAGCGCGTTGGTGTCGATGCACCTGACGCATGGCACCTTGCGAGGGCTCACGCTGCGGGTCAAGCCGCCGGCCCCGGTGTTTCTGGGGCAACCTGCCGAGGTGGAGGTGGTGCTGACCAGCCCGGGCGCGGCCAGGCACGGCATCGGCCTGAGCGTGCGCCGCGCGCACCCGCACTTCGCCTGGTGCGACGTGCCGACGCAGGGCAGCGCCACCGCGCGCGTCACCTTCGCGCCGCGCCAGCGTGGCTTGGCGCGCGTGCCGACGCTGATGGCCGAAACGCGCTTCCCGCTCGGCTTGTTCCGCGCCTGGACCATCCTGCGGCCGGCCGCCACGGTGCTGATCTATCCGCGGCCCGAGCAACCCGCCGCCGCGCTGCCGCCGGCGCGCGCCGTACCCGGCGTCGCGCGCGGGGCGCGTGCCGTCGATGGCGGGGAGTTCGACGGCGTGCGCAGCTACCGCCGCGGCGACACGATGCGCCGCGTGGTCTGGAAGAAGGCCGCCAAGACCGGCGAGCTGGTGAGCCGCGACACCAGCGAGAGCACCAGCCGCGAGTTGTGGCTCGACTTCGACGGTGCCGGGCTGCACGACACCGAGGCCCGTCTGTCGCGCCTGGCGGCGTGGACCCTGGTGGCGGCACAGGGCGGCCTGACGTTCGGGCTGCGCCTGCCGGGGGCCGAGCTCGCACCGGGCCAAGGCGATGTCCAGCGTCGCGCGGCACTCGAGGCACTCGCGCTGTGGTGACGCACTGACCATGGCTCGCATCGAGACCTCGCTGCCGCGCTGGCCGGGCTGGCGCAACCTGCCCCGCGAGACGCGCGACACGCTGTTCCTGCTTGCGGTGATCGCCTGGACCGTGCTGCCGCACCTGGCGCGACTGCCGTGGTGGTGCGTGGCGCTGAGTGCGCTGGTGCTGCTGTGGCGCGCCTACCTGGCGCTGGCCAGTTTGCGGCTGCCGGGCCGTGCACCGATCGCCGCGTTGTTGATCAGCGCGGCGGCATTGACGCTGTGGAGCGAGCAGAGCCTGTTCGGCAAGGAGGCCGGCGTCACGATGCTGGTGGTGTTGATGTCCCTGAAGACGCTCGAGTTGCGCGCCCGGCGCGATGCGCTGGTGGTCTTCTTCCTGGGCTTCTTCCTGGTGCTGACCCACTTCCTGTACTCGCAGTCGCTGTTCACCGCGCTGGCGATGGTGGTGTCGGTGTGGGGGCTGATGACCGCGTTGGTGCTGGCGCACATGCCGGTGGGCAGGCCGCCGCTGCGCCAGGCCGGCATGCTGGCGGCGCGCAGCGCCGTGTTCGGCGCGCCGGTGATGGTGGCGCTGTTCGTGCTGTTTCCTCGCATCGGGCCGCTGTGGGGGACGCCGCAGGACGCACTGGGCCGCACCGGCCTGTCGGGCACGCTGCGCCTGGGCGGCGTGGCGGAGATTGCCAACGACGACTCGGTCGCGTTTCGCGTGCGCTTCGACGACGGCATGGTGGCACTGCCGCAGAACCTGTACTTCCGCGGCCCGGTGCTCAGCCGCTTCGACGGCGTCGAGTGGCGTCGCCGCACCGTCGGCAGCTTTCCCGAAGGCTCGCGTCAGGCGCCTGAGGTGCGCACGCTGGGCGCTGGGCTGCGCTACCAGCTGACGCTCGAGCCCATTCGTCTGCCCATGGTGCCGGTGCTCGAAGTCACGCCCAACACGCCAGCCGCGGCGCCGCAGCTCGACGGCTACACGCTGTGGCAGCGTCCGGACCTGCAGTGGCAGACCGACCGCATCATCACCGAGCGCGTGCGCTTCGCGGCGCAGGCCTGGCCGCGCTACGAATACGGCGCCGCTCTGAGCGCCGACGAGCGTCTCGAGGCGCTGTTCCTGCCACCGGGGTACAACCCGCGCGTCATCGCCTGGGCGGCCGAATTCCGGCGCGAGCACGGGTTGCAGGGCGCCGACGCGATGACACTCAGCCAGGCGGTGCTGGCGTACATCCGCAGCGCGGACTTCAGCTACACGCTGGCGCCCGGCTTCTACGGGCGCGACGCCATCGACGAGTTCTGGCTCGACCGCCGGGCCGGCTTCTGCGAACACTTCGCGGCCGCCTTCGTCGTCGTGATGCGGGCGCTCGGCGTGCCCTCGCGCATCGTCACCGGCTACCAGGGCGCCGAACGTTCGCCGCTGGACGGTTACTACATCGTGCGCCAGAGCCACGCCCACGCCTGGGCCGAGGTGTGGCAGCCGCGGCGCGGCTGGCAGCGCGTGGATCCGACCGCGGCCGTGGCCCCCGAGCGCGTGGCAAGCAGCCGCGCCCTCGAGCCCGCACCGGGCCTGGTGGCCGGCGCGCTGCGCACCGTCAGCCCCGAGCTGATGCAGCAGTTGCGCGAAGGCTGGGAGGCCTTGAACAACGCCTGGAACCAGTGGGTCTTGAACTACTCGCGCACGCAGCAGTTCGACCTGTTGCAGCGCCTGGGCTTCAACGCCCCCGATTGGACGACGCTCGGCCTGATCGTGGTGGCGCTGGCGGTGGCCGCCGCCGTGACCGGCGTCGCCTGGGCATTGTGGGACCGCCATCGACAGGATCCCTGGCAGCGCCTGCAGGCGCGTGTCCGTGGCGCGCTGGCGCGGCTCGGTGTGCAAGCGCGCGCGCACGATTCGCCACGTCGCTTGGCCACGATGGTGCGCGAGCGCCTGGGTGCGCGCAGCGATCTGCTGGCGTACGAACTCGATGCGCTGGATCGCGCGCGCTACGGCCCGCAGGCGAGGCGGCGTCCCGATCCGGCGTGGTGGCGACGCTTCGCATTCGAAGCCGCACGCCTGCGCCGCTCGTCCTGACAGCGTCCGGCGATACCACCATGATCGGAGCAATGCGACGACGCCAAGCCGCGGCCGCGGTGTTCCTGTGCGGCGTGTCCGCATGGTCTGCGCCGGATCGTGCGCGCAGGCCCCGTGACCGACCCTACGGGCGACGTGGCGACGTGCTGGCGGCTGCGCGCTCGATGGCCGCCGAGCTGTCGCTGGAGGCGGCCTGGGTCGAAGCCACGCTGGCGAAGGCGCGCTTCGTTCCGGGCGTCGCGGAGCTGATCATGCCCGCCGCGACCCCGCTGGCGCGCAACTGGAGCGCCTACCGCAGCCGCTTCGTCGAGGCGCGTCGCATCGATACCGGCGTTCGCTGGTGGCGGCGCAACGAGCCCTGGCTCGACGTGGCCGAGGAGCACTTCGGCGTGCCCGCCGAGATCGTGGTGGGCGTGGTCGGCATCGAGACCTTCTACGGTCGCGTCACCGGCAGCTTTCGCGTCCTCGACGCGTTGGCCACGTTGTCGTTCGATTTCCCGAGCGGCCGCAGCAACCGCAGCGACTTCTTCCGTTCCGAGCTCGGTCAGTTTCTGCGCCTGGTGCGTCGAGAAGGCTGGGAGCCGACTGCCGTGATGGGCTCGTACGCGGGTGCGATCGGGTTGCCGCAATTCATGCCCAGTAGCGTGCTGAACTACGCGATCGACTTCGATGAAGACGGCCGCATCGAGCTCACCCGCAGCAGCGCCGACGTGGTGGGAAGTGTGGCGAACTTTCTCGCCGAGCACGGCTGGCGCCGTGGCATGCCCACCCACTACCCGGTCGAGCCGCCGGTCGATACGATCGAGCGCGCGCGACTGCTCGTGCCCGACATCGTGCCCAGCTTCACCGCGGCGCAGATGGCCGAGCGCGGCGCCCTCCTCGACCCGGAGGCGATGCGGCACGAGGGCCTGTTGGCGCTGGTCGAACTGCTCAACGGCGACGGCGGGCCGAGCTACGTCGCGGGCACGCAGAACTTCTACGTGCTGACGCGCTACAACGCATCGAGCTACTACGCACTGGCGGTGGTCGAGCTCGGCCGCGCCATCACGGCGGCGCGCTGAGCGGCTCGACGCTCACCTGAACGTGCGGGTGGGCCTTCGTGCCGCCGCGAATCACCCCGCGCAGCGGCGCGACGTCGCCATAGTCGCGACCCCAGGCCAGCGTGACGTGCTCGAGCGCGGGCCGCACCGCGTTGGTGGGATCGAAGTCCACCCAGCCGTTGACCGGGCACCACACAGCCACCCAGGCGTGCGACGCGTCGCTGCCGAGCAGCCGCGGCTGCCCGGGCGGCGGCGCTGTCGACAGGTAGCCGCTGATGTAGCGCGCGGCCAGGCCGAGCGAGCGGCAGGTGGCGATCATCACGTGCGCAAAGTCTTGGCACACCCCACGGCGCAGGCGCATGGCCTGCAGGGCGTCGGTCGCGACGTCGGTACTGTCGGTGCAGTACTCGAACTGCTCGTGCACGCGGCGCATCAGCGCCTCGGCAGCCTCGAGCAGCGGCCGGTTCGGCGCGAACAGGTCGCCGGCGAACTGCGCGAACACCGCCGCGCGCGGCGCGTGTGGCGAGCCGAGCGCGAATTCGCAGGCCTCCGGCATCGTGCCACCGGCGCGATAGCGCAGGCGCGCGGCCACCTGCTCCCACGGCGGGCTCGCCGTGCCCGCCACGGCGCGCGGCGACAGATCGGCGGTGAACGACGACAGCACCTGCAGGCGGTCGTGCACGCGCGCGTGGCTGAAGCAATGGCGCCAGTTGCCGAACACGTCGATGCTGGCGTCGATGGCCTGTGCGCCGGAATCGGGCTCCGGCGCGATGTCGAACTGCCAGTCGCGCACCGTCTGCCACGGCGTCTCGCGCGGGCGCAGGTGGGCCAGATGGTGCGCGAGCTCGACTGCCGCGCCGTAGTCGTAGCGCGTCAGGTGCCTGACACGCAGCACGGTATGGCTGTCGGTCGACGGCAGATCGGCCGCGGCCGTCGGGGTCATTGCCACACCGCGCGATCTGCCCCGGCTACGTGCGCGAACAGGCGGTTGCCGATCGCATCGGACAGCTCGCGGGCGGCGGCCACGGTGCGATGCAGCGCCGCGATCAGCTCGGCCGGACGGCCGCTGTCATCGAGCTGCGCCATTCGCTCGACTGACCAGGTTTCCGGCGCCGGCAACGGATCGGTCACTTCGTACGCCCAGGCCCCGTCGTGGCGCGCCAGTTTGCGCAGGCGGTCGCGCAGCGTGCGCGCCACCCAGGCCACCGAGCGGGTGCTGTCGGTGTCGAACACGAGCAAGTCGAGCAGCGGCAACATCTCGCGCCGCGCCTGGAACCGTGCGCGGTACGTGATCACGCTGTCGAACAAGCCGAGCAGCAGGTCGAAGCCCTCGTCGCCGGACGCCAGCCCCAACTCGAGCCCGCGGGCCAACGCGTGGCACAGCGTGTCGAGGCGCTCGATCTGGCGGCCGACCGACATCAGCCGCCAGCCATCGTCGCGCACCATGCGATCGGTCTGCGCGCCGGTGACGGCGGCCAGGTGCGTCGCGGTGCGGCCGAGCACGCCCACCACATCGGCCACCGGCGCAGTGCCGCCTTCGCGCGCCGACAGCGCCAACGCCGACGCGATGTGCTGCTCGAAATGGTCATCGAGCTCTTGCAGCAGCCGCCAGTGGTCCGGCGACAGCCGCTCGCGCAGCGACTGGCCGCAGGTGACCAGCGCGCGCAGGTTGTAGCCGACGCTGGTCACCCCGGCGGCGGCCGGCAGCGCGTGGGCCAGCGCACGCTCGAACACGCGCAGCGATTGCGACGGCGTCGGCGTGCCCTCGGGCACCAGCCCATGACGTTGCACCAGCTCGCCGAGCCACTCGCGCACCGCTGCCGAGGCCGGCCGCAGCGTCTCGAGCGCCGTCCGGACGAGGCCGACGATGAATTCGGCGCGCTCGGTGTAGCGGCCGAGCCAGAACAGGTTCTCGGCCGCGCGGCTGGTGACCGTGCGCTGCTGCTCCGCCAGGTCGCTCGCCGAAAGCGGCGGCGGCAGCAGCGACGTCGGGTCGACGGCGCCGTGCGTCATCACCCACAAGTCGGCGCTGGCGCTGCCGTGCTGCATCGACAGCCACGGGTCGAGGCCGCGCTCGCGTCGCGCCGCGACCCGCGCCATGCCGCCGGGCAGCACCTGCCAGCCGCCGCGGCCGTCGGTCAGCGCGAACACCCGCAGGACCGCGGCGCGCGAGTCGATGGCGCTGCCGTCCCACACCGGCGTGTGCGATGGCAGCACCCGCGCCTGCAGCGTGAAAGCCGACGAATCGGCGTCGACGCGCGCACTCAGCGCGGTGCGTTGCGCGGCGTCGAGGTCGGCCGCCACCACCGGTTCGAAGCCCTGCGTCGTGGCGCTGGCCGGAAAGGTGGCCGCCACCACGAACTCCGACAGCCGGGCGCGCTGCGCTTGCCATACCGAGTCCTCGCCGCACCACCAGTGCGTCGACGCCGGCAACAGCAGCTCTTCGCCGAGCAGGCGTTGCGCCACGCCGGGCCAGAAGGCGGCCAGGCCCGGGCTTTCCAGCACGCCCGCACCTGGCGTGTTGGCCAGCACCACCTCGCCCGCGCGCAGCGCCTGCAGCAGGCCGGGCACGCCGAGCGCAGAGTCCGAGCGCAGCTCCAGCGGATCGAGCCATTCGTCGTCGACGCGGCGCAGCACGCCGTGCACGCGCTCGAGACCCTGCATCGTCTTCAGATACAGCTGCCGATCGCGCACCGTGAGGTCGTTGCCCTCGACCAGCGCGATGCCGAGATGGCGCGCCAGGAACACCTGCTCGAAATACGTCTCGTGCGCCGGCCCTGGTGTCAGCAGCACGATGCGTGAGCGATTGCCCGCCGGGCCGAGAGCACGCAGGGCGCTCAGCAGGCCACCAAAGGCCGCGGCCACCCGCTGCACGTGCAACTCGGCGAACGCCTCGGGAAACTCCTGTGCCACCAGCAGGCGGTTCTCCAGCAGATAGCCCAGCCCGGAGGGTGCCTGCAGCCGCTGCGACAGCACCCACCAGCGCCCTTCGGGGCCGCGCGCGATGTCGAACGCCGCCACGTGCAGGTGCACGCCGCCCAGCGGCTTGATGCCGTGCACCGGCCGCAGGTACTGCGGGTGCGCGAACACCAGCGACGGCGGCAATACCGCGTCACGCAGCAGGGTCTGCGGGCCGTAGACGTCGGCCAGCGTCGCGTCGAGCAGCCGCGCGCGCTGCGCGACGCCGCGCTCGATCGTGGCCCATTCATCGGCGCCGACGATGAACGGCAGCAACTGCAGCGGCCACTCGCGGCTCTCGTCGCTGCCGGCTGCGTGGATGTTGTAGCTGGCGCCGTCTTCGCGCACGCGGCGCTGCACGCGGGCAGCGCGGGCCGCCAGCTCGCTCCCGGCCGCCGCGCTCGGGCCCAGTGCGGCGAAGAAGCGCTGCCAATGCGCCACCATCGGCGCGATCGGCGCACCCGCTGGCTGCAAGCCGCCGCGCAACTCGTCGAACGCCTCGGGGGGGCTCGCATCGGCGAC
Source organism: Burkholderiaceae bacterium (assembly GCA_035455385.1). GTDB lineage: Bacteria > Pseudomonadota > Gammaproteobacteria > Burkholderiales > Burkholderiaceae_C > JAEUPI01. The sequence goes on along the minus strand of DATIFD010000225.1, from coordinate 5,539 downwards.
GTGCAGCGCCGCCGGTGCGTGCTCGCCCTGCGCATCGGCCGCGGTATCGGTCATGCGAGCATCATGCCTTGGCGACGCGCGCCGGGCCGCCCCCCGGATCTCAGGGCCCGATCAGTTGCGCCGCAGGTCGAGGGTGAACGGGAACTCGAGGCTGCGCGGCGCCGGTGGCTCCACGCGCGTGGCGAATCCCTGGCCCGGCGTGTGCCCGAACGGGAAGTAGCGCGCCAGACGGCGGCTCTCGGCCTCGTACGCATTGACCGGGAACGTGGCGTAACTGCGGCCGCCGGGATGCGCCACGTGGTACTGGCAGCCGGCGAGCGAGCGCTGCATCCAACGGTCGACCAGGTCGATCGTCAACGGCGCGTGCGGCGCGATCGTCGGATGCAACGCCGACGGTGGCTGCCAGGCCCGGTAGCGCACACCCGCGATGTATTCGCCGACCCGTCCGGTGGGCTGCAGCGGCACGACACGGCCATTGACCGTGACCACGTGACGCGGATCGACCAGACCGCTGGCATACAGTTCGAGACGCTCGAGCGAGGAGTCGACGTAGCGCACGGTGGTGCCGACCGCCCCCTCTTCACCCATCACGTGCCACGGCTCGAGCGCCTGGCGCAGCACCAGCCGCACGCCGCGCGCTTGCAGCTCGCCGATCTTGGGGAAGCGGAACTCGAAGTGCGGCGCGAACCAGGCGCGCTCGAACGCGTAGCCGAGGCTGGTCATCTCGTCGATCACGTCCTCGAAGTCCATCCACACGAAGCCCGGCAGCAGGAAGCGGTCGTGCAGCTCGGTGTTCCAGTGCACCAAGGGATCGCGGTACGGCTGCTTCCAGAAACGCGCGATCAGCGCGCGCAACAGCAGCTGCTGCACGATGCTCATGCGCGCATGCGGCGGCATCTCGAACGCGCGCAGCTCCAGCAGACCGAGGCGGCCGGTGGCCGAATCGGGGGAGTACAGCTTGTCGATGCAGAACTCGCTGCGATGCGTGTTGCCAGTGACGTCGATCAACACGTTGCGCAGCGTGCGGTCGACCAGCCACGGCGGCATCTGCTCGCCGTGGGTGCGTTTGCTGCGCTCGATCTCCGCCAGCGCGATCTCGAGCTCGTACAGCTGGTCGTTGCGGGCCTCGTCGACGCGCGGCGCCTGGCTGGTCGGCCCGATGAACAGTCCCGAGAAGAGGTAGCTCAACGACGGGTGGTTGTGCCAGTACGCGAGCAGCGAGGCCAGCAGGTCGGGTCGGCGCAGAAACGGGCTGTCGGCGGCCGTGGCGCCGCCGAGCACGAAGTGGTTGCCACCGCCGGTGCCGGTGTGGCGGCCGTCGAGCATGAACTTCTCGGTGGACAGGCGCGCCTGCCACGCAGCGTCGTAGAGGAACTCGGTGTGCTCGACCAGCTCCTTCCAGTCGTGCGCCGGATGGATGTTGACCTCGATCACGCCGGGATCCGGCGTCACCTGCAGCATCGTCAGGCGCGGGTCGCGCGGCGGCGGGTAGCCCTCGAGCACGATCTTCACCCGCAACTCGGCTGCGGTGGCCTCCACCGCGGCGAGCAACGCCAGGTAGTCCTCCAGCTGCTGCAGCGGCGGCATGAACACGTACAACACGCCACTCGAGCTGCCTTGCGCCTCCGCCTTCGGGCCATTGGCGCGGCGCGGGTCGCGCACCTCGACCACCAACGCCGTGCGCGTGATCCAGTGCGCCGACTCGAAGCGTCGCGGCGAGCGTGCGAGGTCCTCGCCGGGCGCGGACCCCCCAGCCGCACCCGTGCCGCCGGTGAGTGCCGACGCGGCCCCGCCCTCGACTTCGCGCAGGCCACGCTGCATCGCCACCGTGCCGCCTTCGGCGAAGCCGCCGCCCACCGCATGCGGCGCGTACTGGCCACGCAGCGGCGCGGTCGACGGCAGCACGCCGCGCGGCGCGAACGGATCGAGCTCGATGTGATACGGATAGTCCCCCTTGGCGACCCACGGCAGCGCATCGAGCGGCAATCGATAGCCCATGGCCGAATCGCCGGGCAACAGGTACATGCGCTCGTCGCGGAAGAACCAGGGGCCGGTGATCCAGCGCGGCCCGGTGAGGCCGGGACCATCGGCAGCCCGCAGCGGCAATGCGTAGCCGACCTCGTGATCCAGGCCCTGGTCGAACACCCGGCGCAGGCGGATGCGTTCGAGCTCGTCGTCGAGCCTGGAGTCGAACGGGTCGACGTTGACCGGCAGCCGGCGCTCGCGCCACAGGTAGTACCAGGTGTCCTCGTAGCCCCCCTGCACGTGGTCGGCGGTGAGGCCCAGGCGGCCGCGCAGGGCGTGAATGAAGCGTCTCGCGTCGGCGCTGGTGTAGGCATGCTGCTCGCGCTCGTCGGCGAACAGCCCGGGGTCGTGCCAGCACGGCTCGCCGTCGCGGCGCCAGTAGACGCTGAGCGCCCAGCGCGGCAGCTGCTCGCCGGGGTACCACCTGCCCTGGCCAAAGTGCAGGAAGCCGCCGCTGCCGTAGTGCGCGCGCAGGCGCTGAACGAGGTCCTGCGCGTAGATGCGCTTGGTCGGCCCCAACGCGTCGGTGTTCCACTCGGCGCCATCGCGATCGTCCACCGACACGAAGGTCGGCTCGCCGCCCATCGTGAGGCGCACGTCGTCGGACACCAGCTGCTCGTCGACACGCTGCCCCAGCGCCAGCACCGCCTGCCATTGGTCGTCGGTGTACGGCTTGGTGACGCGCGGCGACTCCCAGACGCGCGAGATGCGCATCGTGTGCGAGAACCCGACCTCGCAGTCGTCGACCGCGCCGGCGATCGGTGCCGCGCTGGTGGGCTGCGGTGTGCACGCCAGCGGGATGTGGCCCTCGCCGGCCAGCAGGCCCGAGGTCGGATCGAACCCGATCCAGCCTGCGCCGGGCAGGTAGACCTCGCACCAGGCGTGCAGGTCGGTGAAGTCGACCTCGGTGCCGCTGGGGCCGTCGAGCGCCTTGACGTCCGGCTTGAGCTGGATCAGGTAGCCCGAGACGAAGCGCGCCGCCAAGCCGAGGTGCCGCAGCAGTTGCACCAGCAGCCAGCCGGTGTCGCGGCATGAGCCGGAAGCGAGTTGCAGCGTCTGCTCGGGCGTCTGCACGCCGGGCTCCATGCGGATCAGGTAACGAACGTCGTGTTGCAGCCGCTGGTTCAGCGCCACCAGGAAGTCGATGGTCCGCTGCTCGCCGCGATCGATGGTGTCGAGCAGCGCCTGGACGCGCGGCGTCGTGCGCTCGGCCGCGAGATACGGCGCCAGCTCCTGCTTCAGCGCGTCGTCGTACGCGAACGGGAACTTCTCGGCTCCCGGCTCGAGAAAGAAGTCGAACGGGTTGTAGACCGCCATCTCGGCCACCAGGTCGACGGTGACCTTGAATTCGGTCGTCTTCTCGGGAAACACCAGCCGCGCCAGGTGGTTCGAGAACGGATCCTGCTGCCAGTTGACGAAGTGGTTCTCGGGCTCGATGCGCAGCGAGTAGCTGAGTATCGGCGTGCGGCAGTGCGGCGCCGGTCGCAGCCGCACCACCTGCGGCGACAGGCCGACCCGCCGGTCGTAGCGGTAGTGCGTGACGTGGTTCAGCGCAACATGAATGCTCATGTGGACGTGTGCCCCCCGCTCGCCGGGTACGTCGAGCGACCCCCAGAACCACGAAGAGGTTCTTCTGCGAACCTCGGGGTGGCGGGCCGGCTGCGGAGCGGCCGCGCGCTCGGCCCGTCCCGCTTCGACACGCGTGCAGTCATGCCGGCACCAGGAAGTCGCGGCTGATGCCGGCGCCGATGTCGTTCACGCGGTCGAGAAAGTGCGTCAGGTAGGCGTGCAGGCCGGTGGCGAGGATCTCGTCGATGCGGCCGTACTCGAGATCGGCGCACAGCCGGCCGGCGCGGCGCTGCGTCTCGGCGCTCTGCTCGTTGGCCACCAGCCGCAGGTTCTCGACCACGCCGTTCATGCAGCCGGCCAGGGAGCGCGGCATGTCGGGCCGCAGGATCAGCAGCTCGGCCACTTTCTCCGGCACGATGACGTTGCGGTACACCTTGCGGTAGATCTCGAAGCCGGACACCGAGCGCAGGATCGCCGACCAGTGATAGAAGTCGATCTCCGGCGCCTCGCCGTTGCCTTCGCGGCCGAAGTACTCTGCGTTGAGGGCGTGGAACTTCACGTCGAGCAGGCGCGCGGTGTTGTCGGCCCGCTCGAGAAAGGTGCCGATGCGGATGAAGTGCAGCGACTCGTCGTGCAGCATCGTGCCCACCGTGACGCCGCGCGACAGGTGCGAGCGGAACTTCACCCACTCGAACAGCGCGCTCGGGTCGCGGTCGAAGTCGTGCTCGCGCAGCAGGCGGTTGAACTCGAGCCAGGTCTGGTTGGTGGTCTCCCACAGCTCGGTGGTGATGCTGCCGCGCACCGCACGTGCGTTCTCGCGTGCCGCGCGCAGGCACGACGCGATGCTCGACGGGTGCGTCTCGTCGTGCACCATGAAGCGCATCACGCGGTTGCGGTCGATGCTCTTGCCGTGACGCGCCTCGTAGGCACCGGTCAGCTCGCTGATGCCCAGCATGCCGCGCCAGCCCTGCTCGGCGTTCTCGGCCGACTGCGGCAGCAGCGAGGTCTGGTAGTTGATATCGAGCATCCGTGCGGTGTTCTCTGCGCGCTCCATATAGCGCGCCATCCAGAACAGGTGATCTGCGGTTCGAGACAGCATGTTCAGATCTCCAGCACCCAGGTGTCCTTGGTGCCGCCGCCCTGCGACGAGTTGACCACCAGCGAGCCCTCCTTCAACGCCACGCGGGTCAGCCCGCCGGGCACCATCTGCACCGTTTTGCCCGACAGCACGAACGGCCGCAGGTCGATGTGGCGCGGGGCGATGCCCGCCTCGACGTAGGTCGGGCAGGTCGACAGCGACAGCGTCGGCTGCGCGATGTAGTTGCGCGGGTTGGCGATCAGCTGCTCGCGAAACGCCTCTATCTCGGCCTGGGTCGCCGCCGGGCCCACGAGCATGCCGTAGCCGCCGGCGCCGTGCACCTCCTTGACCACCAGGTCGGGCAGGTGGCCGAGCACGTACTTGAGATCCTTCTCGTCGCGGCACAGGTAGGTGGGCACGTTCTGCAGCAGCGGCTTCTCGCCGAGGTAGAACTCGATCATCTTCGGCACGTAGGGGTAGATCGACTTGTCGTCGGCCACGCCGGTGCCGATGGCGTTGCACAGCGTGACGTTGCCCTTGCGGTAGACGTCGAGCAATCCGGCGCAGCCGAGCGTCGAGTTCGGCTTGAAGACCGTCGGGTCGAGAAAATCGTCGTCGACACGCCGGTAGATCACGTCGACCCGCTTCGGCCCTTGCGTGGTGCGCATGTAGACGAAGCCGTCCTTGACGAACAGGTCCTGCCCTTCGACCAGCTCGACGCCCATCTGCTGCGCCAGAAAGGCATGCTCGAAGTACGCGCTGTTGTACATACCCGGCGTCAGCACGACGACGCTCGGCTCGTTGACGCCGGCCGGCGCCACCGTGCGCAGCGACTCGAGCAGCAGGTCCGGGTAGTGGGCCACAGGC
>DATIFD010000224.1:0-21202 GCA_035455385.1 Burkholderiaceae bacterium | reverse complement strand
ACCAGGCGTTGCGCTACCGCGCTGGGCAGTACGTCGAGTTCATCCTGCGCGACGGCTCGCGGCGCAGCTACTCGATGGCCAACGCGCCCGAGCAGCTGGGGGCGCCGCCGGCGATCGAACTGCACGTGCGCCACATGCCGGGCGGCAAGTTCACCGACCATGTGTTCAGCACGATGAAGGACAAGGACATCCTGCGCATGGAAGGCCCGTACGGCAGCTTCTTCCTGCGCGAGGACTCCGACAAGCCGATCGTGCTGCTGGCCTCCGGCACCGGCTTCGCGCCGATCAAGGCGATCATCGAGCACATGCGCGCAAAGGCGATCGAGCGTTCCGCGGTGCTCTATTGGGGCGCGCGCACGCGGGCCGATCTGTATCGGCACGAGTGGGCGCTGCAGGCGGCGCAGGAGTTGCCGTGGCTGCGCTACGTGCCGGTGCTATCGGAAGCCAAGCCCGACGATCGATGGGACAGCCGCAGCGGCTTCGTGCACCGCGCGGTGATGCAGGACCTGCCCGACCTCTCGGCGCACCAGGTCTACGCCTGTGGCGTGCCGATCATGGTCGAGTCGGCCAAGCGCGACTTCGTTGCGTCGTGCAGGCTGCCCGAGGAAGAGTTCTATTCGGATGCCTTCACGTCCGAGGCAGACAAACATGGCGACGCATAGCGGCGTCATGTTTGCGGCGAAGGTTCACGTCGCGCAGCGACGTGAAGGCACGCCCGCGCCGGCCGGCGCCACAAGCCCGGCCGCACCCCACGAGCAACCTCGGCCCCTGCGAACACAGCAATGAAACGACGCCCCCTCCTCGCCCTCCTTGCCGCCGCACCCATCGCCCACGGCCAGGCCAAGCCCATCCGGCTGATCGTGCCGTACCCCGCCGGCGGCCCGCTCGACGTGATGGCGCGCGCACTAGCCGACAAGGCGAAGGACACGCTGGGCACGGTGGTGGTGGAGAACCGCCCCGGTGCCGGCGGCAACATCGGTGCCGATGCGGTGGCCAAGGCCGCGCCCGACGGCACGACGATCGTGATGGGCGCCGTGGCCACGCACGCGATCAACCCGTGGCTGTACGCCAAGATCCCCTACGACCCGGTGCGCGACTTCACGCCGCTGACGCTGGTGGCGCGCGTGCCCAACGTGCTGGTGATGAACGTCGCGACCGCGCAGCGACTGGGCATCGCCTCGGTGCGCGACCTGGTCGCGTACGCCAGGGCCAACCCGGGCAAGCTCAACTACGGCTCGGGCGGCAACGGCAGCGCCGGCCACCTGGCGGGCGAGATGTTCAAGGCGAAGGCGCAGGTGTTCATGGTGCACATCCCGTATGCGGGCGGGCCGGCAGCGCAGCTGGCGCTGCTGTCGGGCCAGGTCGACCTCACGTTCGACAACCTCGCCACCGCGTCGGCCAACATCCGCGCGGGCAAGCTGCGTGCGATCGCGATGACCACCGAGCGGCGCTCCAGCGTGATGCCCGACGTGCCGACGATCGCCGAGAGCGCACGCGACCTCGGCCTCGGCGACTTCAACTTCGACACCTGGTTCGGCCTGTTCGGCCCGGCGCACCTGAGCGCCGAGACGACGCAGCGGCTGAACCGCGCGTTCGTCGACGCCATGTCGTCGGCCGACGTGAAGGCGCGCGCCGCCGCGCTGATGGCGGAGCTGTCGCCGAGCACGCCCGAGCAGTTCGCGGCCTTCGTGCGCGCCGAGCTGGCGAAGTACGGCCCGGTGGTCAAGGCCAGCGGCGCGACGCTGGACTGAGCACCCTGCCGACGCTCGGCGCGGGGCGCGGCATCGGCACCCCGATGCCCGGGGCTCCATTCACTCGCCCAGGTAGGCCGCCCTCACCTTGGGGTCGTCGAGCAGCACCTTCGCATCGCCGCTCATGGTGATCTCGCCGGACTCCATCACGTAGCCGCGGTCGGCCAGCTGCAATGCGCGGCTCGCGTTCTGCTCCACCAGCAGGATCGTCGTGCCGCGCGAGTGGATGTCGCCCACCACCTCGAAGATCTTGTCGACCATGATCGGCGACAGGCCCATCGACGGCTCGTCGAGCAGCAGCACCTTGGGACGGGCCATCAGCGCGCGGCCCATCGCAAGCATCTGCTGCTCCCCGCCCGACAGCGTGCCGGCGAGCTGCGAGGCGCGCTCCTTCAGGCGCGGAAAGACGCCGAACACCTTGTCCATGTCGGCATCGATCTCGTCGTCGTCGCGCGCGTAGGCACCCATCAGCAGGTTCTCGACGATGCTCATGCGCGCGAACACGCCTCGGCCCTCGGGCACCATCACCAGGCCCTGGCGCACCAGATCCCAGGCGCCCTGGCCGCGGATGGCCTTGCCCATGAACACGATCTGCCCGTCGCGCACCGGCTGCGTGCCGGTGACGGCCTTCAGCGTAGTCGTCTTGCCGGCGCCATTGGCGCCGATCAGGCACACCAGCTCGCCGCGGCGCACCTCGAAGCTGACGCCTTTGACGGCCTGGATGCCGCCATAGGCGACCTTGAGGTCGCTCACCTGCAGCAGGGTGTCGGAGTTGGCCATGCGATGGTCGAAGGTCAGTGCGCCTTGTGGCTGGCGCCGAGGTAAGCCTCGATCACCTTCTCGTTGCGCTGCACGTCGTAAGGGCTGCCTTCGGCGATCGGCTTGCCGTAGTCGAGCACGGTGACGCGGTCGCACAGGCCCATCACGAGCTTGACGTCGTGCTCGATCAACAGGATGGTCCGGCCGTCCTTGCGGATGCGATCGATCAGCTCGCGCAGCACCACCTTCTCGGTGGCGTTCATGCCCGCGGCCGGCTCGTCGAGCGCCATCAGCTTCGGCTCGGTGGCCAGTGCGCGCGCGATCTCGAGCCGCCGCTGGTCGCCGTAGCTCAGCGTGCGTGCCTTGAACTCGGCATAGCGCGCGATGCCCACGTACTCCAGCAGTTCGCGCGCGCGATCGGCGATGGCGCGCTCCTCGTCCTTGAAGCCGCGGGTGCGGAACACCGCACCCACCAGCCCCGAGTGCGTGCGCAGGTGGCGCCCGACCATCACGTTCTCCAGCGCAGTCATCTCCGGGAAGAGCCGGATGTTCTGGAACGTGCGGGCGATGCCGGCCTTGGCGACTTCGTGCACGGCGCTCGGCTTGTAGGGCTTGCCGCCGAGCTCGAACGTGCCCGAATCGGGCGTGTACAGCCCGGTGATGACATTGAAGAAAGTGGTCTTGCCGGCGCCGTTCGGGCCGATCAGCCCGACCACCTCGCCCTGCCGGATCGTGATGCCGACGTCCGACAGCGCCTGCACCCCGCCGAAGCGCTTGGATGCGCCCTTCACGTTGAGGACGACGTCGGCCATCGGCATCGCCTCAGCTGGCCGGCGTCGGCGCCGCCTTGCCGTGCTCCGGCTGCGGCCACAGGCCGCGCGGCCGCGCCAGCATGATCGCGATCATCGCCACCGCGATCAGCAGCTGGCGCAGGATCGCCGCATCGAGCCGGCCGCCGGTGATCGACTGCAGGTCGAGCTCGCCGGAGACCCAGCGCAGCACCTCGGGCAACGCAGCCAGCAGCAGCGCGCCGAGAATCACGCCCGGGATGTGGCCAATGCCGCCGAGCACCACCATCGCCACCACCATGATCGACTCGTTCAGCGCAAACGATTCGGGCGAGATGAAGTTCTGGAATGTGGCGAACAAGGTCCCCGAGACGCCGCCGAAGGTGGCGCCCATGCCGAAGGCGAGCAGCTTCAGGTTGCGCGTGTTGATGCCCATCGCCTTGGCGGCGACTTCGTCTTCGCGGATCGCCATCCAGGCGCGACCGATGCGCGAGCGCTCGAGGCGATAGCAGATCAGCACGCTCAAGACCACGATGGCGAGGAACAGGAAGTAGTACTTGGTGACCACCGAGACTTCGAGGCCGAACAGCGACCCCGGGCGGCCGAAGTCGAAGCCCAGCAGCGGCAGCTTGAAGCTGTCGATCTGCAGCAGGCCCTTCGGGCCATTGGTGATGTTGACCGGCGCATCGAGGTTGTTGAGGAAGACCCGGATGATCTCGCCGAAGCCGAGCGTCACGATCGCGAGGTAGTCGCCGCGTAACTTCAGCGTCGGTGCGCCGAGCAAGGCTCCGGCGACGCCGGCCAGCAGCGCGCCCAGTGGGATCGCAACCCAGATCGGCGTGTGCAGGCCGCCGGGGAAGATCGCGCCGATCGCCGGGAACGACTCGGTCAGGTGCGGCGACGCCAGCAGGCCGAACGTGTAGGCACCCACCGCGTAGAACGCGATGTAGCCGAGGTCGAGCAAGCCAGCGTAGCCGACCACGATGTTCAGCCCGAGCGCCAGCAGCACGTACAGCAGCGCGAAGTCGATGATGCGCACCCAGAAGTTGCCGGCGTACTGGGCCACCGATGGCAGCACGAGCAGCAGGAACGCCGCGGCCAGGAACCAGATCAGCTTCTTGTTGTTGTGCATGGCGGGTCTCTAGGCGCGGTCGGCCACCCGCTCGCCGAGCAGGCCCTGTGGCCGCGCAGTGAGCACGAGGATCAGCACGATGAACGCGAAGATGTCCTGGTAGTTGCTGCCGAGCACGCCGCCGGTCAGCGTGCCGATGTAGCCGGCGCCGAGCGCCTCGATCAAGCCGAGCAGCACGCCGCCGACCACGGCGCCGGCCAGGTTGCCGATGCCGCCGAACACCGCGGCGGTGAAGGCCTTCAGCCCCGGCAGGAACCCCATCGTGTGTTGCACCGAGCCGTAGTTGGCCGCGTACATCACGCCAGCCAGCGCGGCCAGCGCCGCGCCGATCACGAAAGTGGCCGAGATCACCATGTCGGGCTTGACGCCCATCAGCGCCGCGACGCGCGGGTTCTCGGCCGTGGCGCGCATCGCGCGGCCGAGCTTGGTGCGGTTGACCAGCCACATCAGCCCGACCAGCGTGACCGCCGTGGCCACCAGGATCAGGATCTGCGTCACGTTGATCACCGCGCCGCCGATGTGAAACGGCTCGCTCGGCAGCAGGATCGGATAGGGCTTGTAGTTGGGCTTCCAGATGATCATCGCCAGCGTCTGCAGCAGCAGGCTCATGCCCATCGCGGTGATCAGCGGGGCCAGCCGCGGCGCATTGCGCAGCGGCCGATAGGCGACCTTCTCGATCGTGAAATTCAGCACCGCGCACACCACGACCGCAGCCGCCAGCGACAAGAGCAGCTTCAACCAGCCGGGCAGGCCGCTGTCGGCCAGCAGCTGAATGACCGACCAGCTGGTGAGCGCGCCGACCATCAGCACCTCGCCGTGCGCGAAGTTGATCAGGTTGATGATGCCGTAGACCATCGTGTAGCCCAGTGCGACCAGCGCGTACACGCTGCCCAGCACCAGACCGTTGATGATCTGCTGCAGAAGTATGTCCATCGAGCTGTTCCTCGCCGCTCGGCCCCGGTGGGGCCCTGCACGGACGGCGCGATTGTAGGAGTGCGGTTTTCGCGCCAAGGCGGGGGATACCCGCTTGCCGGTCGGCCGCCGGCCACCCCAAGAGGGCGCCGAGACACCCTGCTCGCCGCGGCGACGCCGCTGCTCAATCGGCCTCGGAGCCCGCCTCGTCGAGGCCGCGCAACTGCGCCAGCCGTTCGCGAATCCGTTGTTCCAGGCCGCGGTCGACCGGCTCGTAGAAGCGCTGCGCCTCGAGCCCTTCGGGCCAGTAGGTCTCCCCGGCAGCAAACCCTTCCGGCTCGTCGTGCGCGTAGCGGTAGCCCTTGCCGTAGCCGAGCTGCTTCATCAGGCGCGTCGGTGCATTGCGCAGGTGCAGCGGCACCGGCCTCGTGCCGTCCTCGCGCACGAATGCGCGCACGGCCGCCCAGGCGGTGTAGGTGGCGTTGGACTTTGGCGCCACCGCCAGGTACACGACCGCCTGTGCCAGCGCCAGTTCGCCTTCCGGGCTGCCGAGACGCTCGTAGGTCTCGGCGGCGTCGAGCGCCAGCGCCAAGCCGCGCGGGTCGGCCAGGCCGATGTCCTCGCTGGCCATGCGGATCACGCGGCGCGCCACGTAGCGCGGGTCGATGCCGCCGTCGAGCATGCGCGCCAGCCAGTACAGCGACGCATCGGGGTCGGAGCCCCGCACCGCCTTGTGCAGCGCCGAGATCGAGTCGTAGAACTGCTCGCCGCCCTTGTCGTAGCGGCGCAGCATCTCGCCCAACGACTGCTCCAGCAGGCGTTCGTCATAGACCTGCGCTCGAGCCTGCGCCTCGTCGTAGACGGTGGCGTCGCCGGCGAGGGCGACCAGGTTCTCGTACGCGTTGAGCAGCCGGCGCGCGTCGCCGTCGGCGTAGCCGATCAGACGGTCCCGCGCGGCGTCGGTGAGGTCGCCGCCGCCCAGCAGCGCCCTGGCGCGGGCGAGCAGCTCGATCAGGTCGTCGGGCTCCAGCGGGTGCAGCACGTGCACCGTTGCTCGCGACAGCAGCGCCGAGTTGACCTCGAACGACGGGTTCTCGGTGGTCGCACCGATGAAGGTGAACAGGCCCGACTCGACGTGCGGCAGAAAGGCGTCCTGCTGCGCTTTGTTGAAGCGATGCACTTCGTCGACGAACACCACGGTGGCGCGGCCGGCGCCGCGCGCCGCGCGCGCACGCTCGACCGCCTCACGGATTTCCTTGACCCCGGACAGCACCGCCGACAGCACGATGAACTGCGCGTCGACCATGCCGGCGACCAGGCGCGCCAGCGTGGTCTTGCCCACGCCGGGCGGACCCCACAGGATCATCGAGTGCAGCCGGCCCGATTCGAACGCAACGCGCAGCGGACGCCCCGGGCCGAGCAGGTGCCGCTGGCCGATCACCTGGTCGAGCCGCTGCGGCCGCAGCCGGTCGGCCAGCGGCGCGTCGGGCGATGGCGTGTCGACGCGCGCGTCGCGACCGGGCGCGTCGAACAGCGATTCCTGCGCGCTCATCGGGCGATTGTGTCAGCGCGCTGCCGAACGCCAAGCTGAATCACTGCGCAATGACATCGGCCCTTTTGGGCGGTGTGAACTCGAACGTGCTGTCGGGCAGCTTGACGTTCTGCTCGAGCTCCGTGAAACGCAGCAAGGAGCGCTGGCCGAACGCGTCGGCAATTTCCAGCGCCGCCAGCGTGGCGCCCTTGAAGCCGACGCGCAGCCACTTGATCGGACCGTCGTTGATGCGCGGCGTGGCCTGCACCCACTCGAGGCCGTCGGCCGCCGGCGCCGGCTCGAGGTCGAACTCCTTGTCGAGCGTGCCGCCGGCCAGCAGCGCCGCCGGCGTCGCGCCCAGCGCCTGCGCCAGCGGCCGCACGGTGACCTGGTTCAGGTCGACGTCGTACAGCCACACCTTCTGCCCGTCGGCCACGATCTGCTGCTCGAACGGCTTGGCGTAGCTGAAGCGAAAGCGGTTCGGGCGCACGAACTCGAACCGACCCGATGAACTCTTCTTCTTCGCGCCGTCGGCCGACGTGACCGTCTGCGTGAAGCTGGCGCGGCCCGACTTCACGTGGCTGGCGAAGTCGCGCAGCAGGTCGACCGAATCGGCCCGCGCCGCCGTGCCCAGCAGCAGGGTCAACGCGAGCAGCCAGGGCTTCATTCGTCGCGCTTGGCCACCAGGATGTCGCGGTTGCCGTTGCTGGCCATCGGCGATACGAGTCCGGCCCGCTCCATTTGTTCCAGCAGGCGCGCCGCCCGGTTGTAGCCGATGCGCAGGTGGCGCTGCACCAGCGAGATCGACGCGCGACGGTTCTGCAGCACGATCGCCACCGCCTGGTCGTACATCGGGTCGGCCTCGCCGTCGCCGTTGATCGCGCCGCCTTCGATCGCCGCAGCGGTGTCGCCTTCGAGCGTGCCGCCTTCGAGGATGCCTTCGATGTAGTTGGGCTCGCCCTGCTGGCGCAGGTAGTCGACGACGCGATGCACCTCCTCGTCGCTGACGAAGGCGCCGTGCACGCGCACCGGCAGCCCGGTGCCCGGCGGCAGGTAAAGCATGTCGCCCTGCCCCAGCAGCGCCTCGGCGCCCATCTGGTCGAGGATCGTGCGGCTGTCGATCTTGCTCGACACCTGGAACGCGATGCGCGTCGGAATGTTGGCCTTGATCAGGCCGGTGATCACGTCGACGCTCGGCCGCTGCGTGGCCAGGATCAGGTGGATGCCGGCGGCACGGGCCTTCTGCGCCAGGCGGGCGATCAGCTCCTCGAGCTTCTTGCCGACGATCATCATCAGGTCGGCCAGTTCGTCGATCACCACCACCAGGTACGGCAGCCGCTCCAGCGGCTCCGGCGCCTCGGGCGTCAGCGAGAACGGATTGGTCAGCGGTTCGCCGCGCTCGGTGGCCTCGTGCAGCTTGCGGTTGTAGCCGGCGAGGTTTCGCACGCCGAGCTTGCTCATCAGCTTGTAGCGCCGCTCCATCTCGCCGACGCACCAGGTGAGCGCGTTGGCGGCCTGCTTCATGTCGGTGACCACCGGGCACAGCAGGTGGGGGATGCCCTCGTAGACGCTCATCTCGAGCATCTTGGGGTCGATCATGATCAGGCGCACGTCGCGCGCCTCGGCCTTGTAAAGCAGGCTCAGGATCATCGCGTTGATGCCGACGCTCTTGCCCGAGCCGGTGGTGCCGGCCACCAGCAGGTGCGGCATCCTCGCCAGGTCGGCCACCACCGGGTTGCCGACGATGTCCTTGCCGAGACCCAGCGTCAGCTGCGAGTGGGCGTCGTTGTACACCGCCGAGCCGAGGATCTCCGACAAGCGGATCGTCTGCCGCTTGGCATTCGGCAGCTCGAGCGCCATGAAGTTCTTGCCGGGGATCGTCTCGACCACGCGGATGCTGACCAGCGACAGCGAGCGCGCCAGGTCCTTCGCCAGGTTGACCACCTGCGCGCCCTTGACGCCGATGGCCGGCTCGATCTCGTAGCGCGTGATCACCGGGCCGGGCGACGCGGCGACGACGCGCACGTCGACGCCGAAGTCCTTCAGCTTCTTCTCGATCAGCCGGCTGGTCATCTCCAGCGAATCAGGTGTCGCCGCCTCGAGTCGGCCCGGCGGCGCATCGAGCAGGTCGACCTGTGGCAGCTTCGCGTCGTGCAGTTCGCGGAACAGCGGCTGCTGGCGCTCCTTGGCCACACGCTCGGACTTCGGCACCTCGGCCACCGGCTTCTCGATGACGATCGGCACGTGCTCCTCGATCACCTGCTGCTCGTCGGCGAGCACGCGGTCGCGCTCGTCCTGCGCGGCCCTGCCGATGCGGATGTCCTCGGCGCGCTCGATCGCCTCTTGTCGGCGCTCGCGCAGCGCATCGAAACCCTCGCCGATGCGATCGGCCAACGCAATCCACGAGAAGCGCAGCGCCATCGATGCGCCCAGCACCAGCGCCGCGATCCAAGCGACGCCCGAGCCGGCGAAGCCGAGCCACTTCATCGACAGCGGCCCGAGCACCGCACCGAGCACACCGCCGGCCTGCCCGCCGGGCAGCAGGACGTCGTAGCGGTACAGCCGAGTCCACTCGAGCGAGCAACTGGCAGCGATCAGCAGCACGATGCCGCCGAGCCACACCGCGCGCGGCCAGGCAACGTGCTCGTCGGCCCGCGCCTGCTCGCCGCGCAACCACTGCGCGAGCGCCGACAGCCACCAGCGGACGCCGATCACCGGCAGCCACCAGGCCGAGTAGCCGAACAGGAACAGCAGCAGGTCCGACACCCAGGCACCGAGCTGCCCGGCCTTGTTGTGCACGGCCGCGCTGCCGCCCGAGGTGGAGTACGCCGCGTCGCCGGCGTCGTGCGTCACCAGCGCCAGCAGCACCAGCAGCCACAACACGGCGCCAGCCACCAGCGCCAGCTTGGTGCGCCAGCGCCCGGCCGGCGTCTGCAGTCGCGTCGCCGGCGCGGCGGAACCGGCGGCCAGCGATCCGAGCGGAAACGTCATGAATGCGATTGTGGCCGATGCGCCTGCGGCGCCCGGGCCAATCGTCTCACTCGGAGTGCAACCGCTCCTTCAGGATGACCGAGCCGTTCTCCTGGGTCTCGATCACGCCGCGCTCCTCGAGATCCTTCATCACGCGGCTGACCATCTCGCGCGAGGCGCCGACCACCTTGGCCATGTCCTGCCGTGACACCTTGTTGCGAATGATCTTGACGCCGTCGACCTCCTCGGCCATCTCGAGCAGCGTGCGGGCGACGCGGCCGTAGACATCGAGCAGTGCCAGCGATTCGATCTGCCGGTCGGCGTGGCGCAGCCGCCGCACCAGGCCGCGCAGGATCGCGTACGACAGCGTCGAGTTCTCGGGCAGGCAGCGCGCGAAGTCGGCGCGGCCGAGGATCAGCATGTCGGTCTGCACCTCGCAGCGCACGGTGGCCGAGTGGGCTTCGTTGTCGATCAGGCTCATCTCGCCGACGTAGTCGCCCGCCTCCAGCACGGCCAGGATGACCTCGCGGCCGCGCGAGTCGGAGGTCAGCACGCGGGCGCGGCCGTTCAGAAGGATGAACAGCGCGTTGCTCTTGCGCCCCTGCTCGACCACGAGTTCGCCGCGGCGAAAGCGCCGCTTGACCACGGCATCAGCCACCGCCTGAGCCTGTTCGACCGTGAGCATCGAAAACAGCGGCACACGACGGATCAGGTCGAGATTCGACAACATCGACATCTTGGGGTCCCCTTCCTTTGAGGCGTTCTCGATCGGCCCGCCCACCCGGCCCGGGCCCATCGCCCGGGCCCTACGAGAAGCCGCCCGCGGCAATGAGGCTATTGTGCCGATTGCGTGCCTTGCCGGCACCGGGGCGCACCCCCATGTGACAATCGGCGTCGGGCGCACGCGACGCTGCCCCTCGATTCTTGCGAGCGTTTTCTTTTCGTATGTCCGACACCCTCACGCATGCCCGCGTCCTGATCCTCGGATCGGGCCCCGCCGGCTACACCGCCGCGGTCTACGCCGCGCGGGCGAACCTGCAACCGTTGTTGATCACGGGGCTGGCCCAAGGCGGCCAGCTGATGACCACCACCGACGTCGACAACTGGCCGGCCGACGTCGACGGCGTGCAGGGCCCCGAGTTGATGGAGCGCTTCCTCAAGCACGCCGAGCGCTTCGGCACCCGCGTGGTGTTCGACCACATCCACACGGTGGACCTGTCGAAGCGGCCGTTCGCGCTCACCGGCGACAGCGGCAGCTACAGCGCCGACGCACTGATCGTCGCCACCGGCGCCAGCGCCAAGTACCTCGGGCTGGAGTCGGAGCAGCAGTTCATGGGCCGCGGCGTCAGCGGCTGCGCCACCTGCGACGGCTTCTTCTACAAGAACCAGGAGGTCTGCGTCGTCGGCGGCGGCAACACCGCGGTCGAGGAGGCGCTGTACCTGGCCAACATCGCCAGCAAGGTGCACCTGATCCACCGGCGCGACAAGTTCCGCGCCGAGCCGATCATGGTCGACAAACTGATGGAGCGGGTGGCCGCGGGCAAGCTGCAGTTGCACCTGTTCCGGACGCTCGACGCGGTGCTCGGCGACGCCAGCGGCGTCACCGGCGTGCGATTGAAGGCCGTGGACGGCGGAGGCACCACCGAGCTCGCCGTCAAAGGCTGCTTCATCGCCATCGGGCACCAGCCCAACACCGACATCTTCAAGGGTCAGCTAGAGATGAAGGACGGCTACGTCATCACCAAGGGCGGCAACGACGGGTTCGCCACGATGACCAGCGTGCCCGGTGTGTTCGCCGCCGGCGACGTGCAGGACCACGTCTACCGGCAGGCCATCACGTCGGCCGGCAGCGGCTGCATGGCCGCGCTCGACGCTCAGCGTTTTCTCGACCAGTAGAGGCGGCCGCGCGTCCGGCGCCGCCGTTCGGTCGGCTATAATCCGCCGCTTCGCCGCGGCCTTGGGTTCTCCCGGTCGTGGCCGCCAGCCAAACCAACAAGCCGTTTCGGAGCTGCGTCATGGCACGCGTCTGTCAAGTCACGGGCAAGCGCCCGATGGTGGGAAACAACGTTTCCCACGCCAACAACAAGACCAAGCGTCGTTTCCTGCCCAACCTGCAGTACCGCCGTTTCTGGATCGAGAGCGAGAACCGCTTCGTGCGCCTGCGCGTCAGCAATGCCGCCCTGCGCCTGATCGACAAGGTCGGTATCGAGCAGGTCCTGGCCGATCTGCGCGCCCGCGGCGAGGCCTGACGAGGAGCACACCATGGCCAAGAGCGCACGCGAGAAGATCAAGCTGGAGTCCACCGCCGGCACCGGCCACTTCTACACCACCAACAAGAACAAGAAGACGACGCCCGACAAGCTCGAGTTCATCAAGTTCGACCCCAAGGCACGCAAGCACGTGCTGTACAAAGAGACGAAGTTGAAGTGACGGCAGAAGCCAAGCGGGGTCGCGTGCGCGACCCCTTTCCGGTGATGGGCCGCTGACGCGGCCCTTTTCTTTGCCTGCCCTACGCGATCGCCCGCGCCGCGCGCAACTTCAGCGAGAACTCGTGCAGCATCGCAATGCCGCTTTCCTCGGCCTTGCGGCACCAGGCTTGCAGATCGGCCACCAGTTGCGGCGGTGACACGTTGGTGCGCGTCCACAGCAGGCGCAACTCCTCGCGCATCGCCACCAGCTTGGCCAGCATCGGGTGCTCTTCCAACGCGCTGGCGAGTTGCGGCTTCACGTCCATCGGGATCTTGTCGTCGTCGCGGTGCAGCCAACGGCGCGCCGCGCGCAGGTTGACCCAATGCGCGCCGTGCGACCGGCCTTGCGAACGCAGCTTCGACAGCTCGGCCGCGCACACCTGGCGCACCTGCTTGGCGTACTGGGCCATCACCTCGTAGCGGTTGGCGATCACCGCCTCGAGCGTGCGCGAGTCGGCCTGCTTGCTCACCGTGCCCAACTCGAGCCTTGGCGGCGTCTTGCGCACGGTGGCCAGCCCGAGGGCCTGCAGCGCGCGGATGTAGCCCCAGCCGATGTCGAACTCGAACGGCTTGACCGATAGCTTGGCCGAGGTGGGATAGGTGTGGTGGTTGTTGTGCAGTTCTTCGCCGCCGATGATCACGCCCCACGGCACGATGTTGGTCGACGCGTCGGGGGCCTCGAAATTGCGGTAGCCCCACCAGTGCCCCAGGCCGTTGATGACGCCCGCGGCGGTGACCGGGATCCACAGCATCTGCACCGCCCAGACGGTGGCACCGATGGCGCCGAACAGCGCCAGGTCGAGCACCAGCAGCAGCGCCACGCCGAGGACGGTGTGGCGGCTATAGACCTTGCGCTCGACCCAGTCGTCCGGGGTGTTGTGGCCGTACTTGGCCAGCGTCTCGGCATTCGCCGCTTCGACGCGGTACAGCTCGCTGCCCTGCAGCAGCACGGTGCGGATGCCCCGCGTCACGGGGCTGTGGGGGTCGTCGGCGGTCTCGCACTTGGCGTGGTGCTTGCGGTGGATCGCCACCCACTCCTTGGTCACCATGCCGGTGGTCAGCCACAGCCAGAAGCGGAAGAAGTGCGCCGCCACCCGATGCAGCTCGAGCGCACGGTGCGCCTGGGCCCGGTGCAGGAAGATGGTCACCGACGCGATCGTGATGTGCGTGGTGATCAGCGCGAACAGCACGATCTGCCACCAGGCCGCATCGGCCCACAACCCATCGCTCGCCCATTGCAGCAGCCGGTTCCACAACGCATTGAAGTCGGTCATTCGTTCTCGCTCTTGTGCCGCTCGCGGCGGCTATCAGGGGTGGTTCTCGAAAGGGGGATTCTAGGCGACGGTTACAAACTTGCCAGCCGGGGAATTGCGCAGGTTTACCCGACTTTGACGACGCGCAAATGCCGGCGTCCAACACCTCGCGATCAGCGCTTACGTTGCCACACAGCCGCAAAGAACCCGTCGGTGCCGTGTCGTTGCGGCGACAGTTTCAACCAAGCACCCTGCACCAGCTCCTCGGCTCTGGCGATACGGGCCTGCCCCAGAACTTCGCTGGCCGGGACGACCTCGAACTGCGGATGGGTCTGCTCGAAGGTCCGGGCGACGTCTTCGTTTTCAAGCGCCAGCAGGCTGCAGGTCGCATAAACGAGCCGGCCGCCCGGCTTCAGCAGCGTGGCGGCGCCCGCCAGGATCGCCTGCTGCTGCTGTCTCAGCTGCGCCACGGTCTGCGGGCTCTGCCGCCATTTCAGGTCCGGGTTGCGCCGCAGCGTGCCCAGGCCGGAGCACGGCGCATCGACCAGCACGCGGTCGATCTTGCCGGCCAGACGCTTGACTCGCTCGTCGCGCTCGTGCGCGATCTGCACCGCGTGCACGTTCGACAGGCCGCTGCGCGCCAGCCGCGGCTTCAGCGCGTGCAACCGGTGACCCGACGTGTCGAAGGCATAGAGCCGACCGGTGTTGCGCATCGTCGCGCCGATGGCCAGCGTCTTGCCGCCCGCGCCGGCACAGAAATCGACCACCATCTCGCCGCGGTGCGCATCGAGCAGCGCAGCCAGCAACTGGCTGCCCTCGTCCTGCACTTCGAACAGACCGTCGCGAAACGCCGGCAGCGACTGCAGCGCCGGCCGGCCTTCGATGCGCAAGCCCCACGGGCTGTACGGCGTGATCGCCGCGTCGATGCCCGCCGCGGCGAGCACCTGCTGCACCTGCTCGCGCTTGGCCTTCAGCGTGTTGACGCGCAGGTCCAGCGGCGCGGCCTGCAGCAGGGCCGCGGCCAGCGCATCGAACTCGGCGTCGCCGAGCTGCGCATGCAGCGCGCCGGCCAGCCAGTCGGGCAGGTTGTGGCGCAGCTTCGGTGGCATCGTCGCCGGGTCCACCGCGCCGACCTCGGCCAGCCAGCGCCGCTCGGCATCGTCGATCGCCGCGTCGCGCGTGCGCGCATCGCCTTGCCAGCCGACGAGCACAAGCCGCCGCTCCAGCGGCCCGCGGCCGCTTTGCGCCAGGTGCTGCAGCAGCAGGCGACGGCGCAGCACCGCGTACACCGTCTCGGCCAGCGCGTGGCGCTCGCGCGCGCCCAGCGCATGGTGCCTGCGAAAGTGCGCCGGCACCACGGCGTCGGCCGGCTGGTCGAACACCAGCACCGCGCGCATCAGCTCGGTGGCCTGCTCCAGCAGCGCCTTCGGATGCATCGCGCGCCGCTCAGGCGATCAGCAGCTGCGAGGCGCCTTCGGTCTGCCGCACGATGCCCTGCTCGACGCGCAGACATCCGCGCACGAACCACGACGTCGCCAGCGGATAGATCCGGTGCTCGCTGGCCAGCACGCGCGCGGCCAGCGTGTCCTCGTCATCGTCGGGCTGCACCGGCACCACCGACTGCACCACGATCGGCCCGTGGTCGAGATCGGCGGTCACGTAGTGCACGGTGGCACCGCTGAGCTTGCAGCCCGCCTCGAGCACGCGCCGGTGCGTGTGCAGCCCCGGAAACGCCGGCAGCAGCGACGGATGGATGTTCAGCACGCGGCCCTCGTAGCGGCGCACGAACGCCGGCCCGAGGACGCGCATGAATCCCGCCAGCAGCAGCAGATCTGGCGCATGGGCGTCGATCGCCTCGGCCAGCGCGCCGTCGAACGCGTCGCGCGACGCGTGCGCGCGGTGATCGACCACCGCGGTGGCGATGCCGTGCGACGCCGCGAAGTGCAGGCCGGTCGCCTGCGCGCGGTTGGCGATCACCGCCACCACCTGCGCCGGCCAGCGCTGCTGCTCGCACTGCCGGACGATCGCCTCCATGTTGGAGCCGCGGCCCGAGATCAGGATGACGATGCGCTGGGTGGTCATTGGGCATCCTTCGTGCTGCGCACTCCGGAATTCGCCTTGTTAGCGGCCCGGCGGCTCATGGAAGGCGCGTGAGTTTACGTCTGCGAGAATGCAAGTCCCCTTCAGCCAGCGCGATCGACATGCGACCCCGCGTCCTCTCCGGCATGCGCCCCACCGGCTCGATGCACCTGGGCCACTACCACGGCGCCTTGAAGAACTGGGTGCGCCTGCAGGACGACTACGACTGCTTCTACTTCGTCGCCGACTGGCACGCGCTGACCACCCACTACGAGGAGCGCGAGGTCATCGAGAAGACCGTCTACGACATGGTCGTCGACTGGCTGGCCGCGGGCCTCGACCCCGAGAAGAGCACCATCTTCATCCAGAGCCGGCTGCCCGAGCATGCCGAGCTGTTCACGCTGCTGGCGATGGGCACGCCGCTGGGCTGGCTCGAGCGCGTGCCGACCTACAAGGACCAAATCGAGAAGCTGAAGGACCGCGACCTCGCGACCTACGGCTTCCTCGGCTATCCGCTGCTGCAGGCGGCCGACATCCTGATCTACAAGGCCGCCTACGTGCCGGTGGGCGAAGACCAGGCCTCGCACGTCGAGCTGACGCGCGAGGTGGCGCGCCGCTTCAACCACCTGTACGGTCGCCTGGGCAACTTCGAGGCCCAGGTCGCCGCTGCGCTGGCGCGACTGTCCAAGGACGACCAGCGCTATTTCGAGAAGCAGCGCAAGGCCTTCGGCGAAACCGGCGCCGCCGACGCGCTGGCCAAGGGCGAAGCCGTCATCAAGCGCGCCGCCACGGCAACGGCCAGCTGGAGCGCCGACGACACCGAGTTGCTGCTCGGCCACCTGCGCGGCAGCGGCAAGGCGATCCTCACCGAGCCGCAGGCGCTGCACACCGAAGTGCTGCGGCTGCCCGGGCTCGACGGCGCGAAGATGAGCAAGAGCTACGGCAACGCGATCCTGATGCGCGACGAGCCCGCCGAGGTGACGCGCAAGATCCGCGGCATGACCACCGACCCCGCGCGCGTGCGCCGCACCGACCCCGGCAACCCCGAGAAGTGTCCGGTGTGGGACTTCCACAAGGTCTACAGCGACGAGGCCACGCGCGACTGGGTGGTCAAGGGCTGCACGACCGCGGGCATCGGCTGCCTCGACTGCAAGCAGCCGGTGATCGACGCCGTCGTCCGGGAGCAGCAGCCCTGGCGCGAGCGCGCCGCGTCGCTGCTGACCGACCCGAAGAAGGTGCACTGGATCGTCGAGATGGGCACCGAACGCGCGCGCACGATCGCCAAGGCGACCATGAAGGACGTGCGCGACGCGATGGGCCTGAATTACTGACCCACCCCCGAAGCGGCCTGGCGGCCGCCTCCCCCTCAAGGGGGCGACATCGACGGACCGGCGAAGCCGGATCCGTGATGTCCACTTGGGGATGCGCCCTCGGCGCAACGCTCTGTCGGAGCTCGGCGTCTCAGCCTCGTTTTGCTCTGGCGCGCATCGCGCCCTCGCGACCGCGCAGCTTCCAGTCGCGGCGCTGCTCGCGCATCTCCAGCGCATTCATCGTGTCGCGCCGAGCCTCGCGCTGCAGCTTGTGGAAGTTGCGCACGCGCTCGGCGCTCAGGCCCTCGCGCACGGCGCAGCCCGGTTCGCTCTGGTGCCGGCAGTTGCGGAAGCGGCAGTGCAGCGCCAGCGCCCCGACGTCGTCGAACACGCGGCCCAGGTCGGCCTCGTCGTCGATGTCGAGCCGCAGCGCGCGCAGCCCCGGGGTGTCGATCACGCAGGCGCCGGCGCTGGCAATGCGCATCGTCCGCACCGTGGTCGTGTGGCGACCGCGCCCGTCGTCGAGCCGCACCGCGCCGGTGTCCTGCAGAGCATCGCCGCACAGCGTGTTGGTCAGCGTGCTCTTGCCGGCGCCGCTGGATCCCAGCATCACGATTGTCTGCCCGCGCGCCAGCCATGGGGCGAGCGCTGCCGCAGCGTGCGGCGTGCGCGTGTCCAGCGCCAGCAGCGGTGTGCCGGAGCCGAGCGCATCGCGTGCTTCGTCCGCCCGGTGCTGCAGCGCCGCGGCCTCCAGCGTGTCGGCCTTGGTCAGCACCAGCACCGCCGGCACCGCCGCCAGATGGGCGAGCGCCAGATAGCGCTCGAGGCGACGCAGGTTGAAGTCGCGGTCCAGCCCCATCACCAGGAAGGCGGTGTCGACGTTGGCCACCAGCACCTGGCGCTTGGCGGCGCCGCGGCCGTCGTTGGTGCGGCGCGCGATCTGCGTCAAGGGTGGCACGCGCTCGACGATGCGCCATCGTCCCGGCGCGCTCTGCTCGGCCAGCACCCAGTCGCCGACCGCCAGCGCGTCGTCGGCCAACTGCTGCGCCAGCGCCGGCGGCAGCACGGCCAATGCCTCCTGGCGGCCGTCGTGCAGACACACGACGTCGCGCCGTATCTCGGTTACGCGCATCGGCGACTCGCCGTCGTACGCGGGCCGGGCGGTCAAACGCCGCAGCATCGCGGCTGTCAGCCCGATGCCGATCAGCGCATCGGTGGGAGAAGACTCGTTCATGTCGAAGTGATCCAGTGCAAAGGGTTCGCTGCATCAGCGGGTGACGAGCCTGCGCACGGCCTTGCCAACATGCCGTGGGGGCAGTCGGCAACAGACCGGCGCGCGGCGCGCCGCGGCAAGTCAGGCGATGGGGATCAGGGTCGGCCGCGTGCGGGGCGCAGCGGCGGCACTGGCGCGTGGCGCCAGCGCGGCGCGATCAGTCGATCGCGCGGATCGTGCAGCGCACGGCAGAGGGCCGACCGCAACGGGCAATGGCATCGGGTGTCATGTCGGCCTCCTCGTGTCTGGGTTGAACGAACGGCGGGGCGCGAGTGTGCGGCCAAGCCAGCTCGCGCGTCAAGTGGTCGCACACCGCGTCCGATGCACCGCCTCACCGTCCGACACATCTGTTGGCGTGGCCTGCGACGTGCTCACGGCGCGAGACGCTACGATGCTCGCCACCGGCGGTGCCCGTGATGTCGAGCGGCCCGCGCAGTACCGAGCGCCGATGTGACCGACCCCGAGTTCGAAACCCTTGCGCAGTTGCTGGCCGGGCTCGGCGTCACGTTCAACGTCACCGACGCCGAGGGCCACCTGTTGATCAGCGGCCCGCCGCCGCGGCGCGATGGCGACGCGGAGTCGCCACGCACCGTGTCGATGAACCTTGCCGACGGTCGCCGCCTGGTGCTCGTGCCCGACGCCGAGGAGCAGCGACGCAACGCCGAGGCACGGCAGCGCTTCCGCGTGCTGGCCGAGCACTCGACCGACCTGATCGTCGCCGTCGATGCCGATCTGGTGATCCGCTTCGCCTCGCAGTCGGCCGCGACGCTGCTCGACGTCGTGCCCGGGGAACTGATCGGCCGCACGCTGGCTGAAATGCTGGCCCCCGAAGACCGCGCCGGCTTCATCGCGCGCCATTTCATGCATGCAACGCGCCGCGGCCCGACGGGCAGCGACCTGTTTCGCGCGTTGCGCCGCGACGGCAGCGCGCTTTGGATCGAGGCCCGCGTGGTGCTGCTGCCGGCAGGCAACGGCCTCGGCGACTACCTGGTCACGCTGCGCGACGCCGAGCGCCGCAAGCAGGCCGAGCTCGCGCTCGGGCAGGCCAACGCCGAGCTGTCGGCGCTGGCGTCGACCGACGCACTCACGGGGCTGGCCAACCGGCGAATGTTCGACGCCACGCTGCGCAAGGAGTGGTTCCGTGCGCTGCGCGACGGCTCGCCGCTGGCGTTGTTGATGATCGACATCGACCACTTCAAGCCGCTAAACGACCGCTACGGCCACCAGGCCGGCGACGCCTACCTCAGCGCGGTGGCCGGCGTGATCGAGCGCAGCGTGCGGCGTGCCGGCGATCTGGCGGCGCGCTACGGCGGCGAGGAGTTCGCGATCGTGCTGCCCGGCACCGCGGCCGCGGGCGCGCTGGACACCGCCGAGGCGATCCGCCGCGCGGTGCTGGCCACCACGTTCGACGCCATCGTGCGCGACGGACCTCCGGTCACGGTGTCGATCGGCGTGGCCGCCACCGTGCCGATCGCCGGCGCTGGCGCATCGACGCTGCTGCACAGCGCCGACGCCGCGCTGTACCAGGCCAAGCGCAACGGCCGCAACAGGGTCGAGATGCTGAATTGAGCCATCCCCGAAGCGGCCTGGCGGCCGCCCCCTCCAGGGGGCGACATCGACGGACCGGCGAAGCCGGATCCGTGATGTCCACTGGGGGATGCGACGCTGGAGCGTCGCAATCACCCATTGCCACCTCGCCCTCGTTCCATCCTCGGCACAATGCCGCACAGACTCGAAGGATTTGCGATGGTTGAAGCCGTTGTGTTGCGTGAGGTGTCGAGCGACGGCGTCGCGGTGGTCACGCTGAATCGCCCGCACGCGATGAACGCGCTGTCGCGGCAGTTGCTCGACGAACTCGCGCGCACCATCGATGCGCTGGCGGCCGACCCGGCGGTGCGCGTGCTGATCCTCACCGGCGCCGGCCGCGCGTTCTGCGCCGGGCTCGACCTGAAGGAGCTGGGCTCCGGCGCGAGCGAGATCGGCAGGGTCACGGTCACGTCGCGCGGCGACCCGGTGGGCGCGATGAGCCGCTGCGCCAAGCCGATCATTGGCGCCATCAACGGCGCGGCGGTGACGGGTGGCTTCGAGCTGGCGCTGGCGTGCGACGTGCTGCTGGCCAGCTCGCAGGCGCGCTTTGCCGACACCCATGCCCGCGTGGGCCTGGCATCGGGCTGGGGTCTGTCGCAGAAGCTGAGCCGCGCGGTAGGCATCTACCGCGCGCGCGAAATCTCGCTCGGCGGGCGCTGGGTCAGTGCCGAGCAGGCCGCGGCCTGGGGCTTCGTCAACCGCGTCGTGGCACCGCACGAGCTGATGGACGCCGCGCGCGCGCTGGCCGCCGACATGCTGCTCGCGCAGCCGGGCATGCTCGAGCGCTACAAGGCCATCATCAACGACGGCTTCGCGCTCAGCTTCGGCGACGGCATGGCGCTGGAGGCGCAGCGCGCCCGCGACTTCAACTCGCGCGTCAGCGCCGCCGAGATCGAGCAGCGCCGCGAAGGCGTGCGCGAACGCAACCGCCAGACCTGAGCGTCATCGATCGGGCCGCCGCGCTTCAGCCGAGCCAGCCCGCGAGGTCGTTCTTCAGCTGCTGCAGGTCGGCGCTGCGTGTGTACATCATGTGCCCGGCGTCGTAGTAGCGGTGCGTCACCCGCTGCAGCACGTCGGACGGTGCGTCGAGCTGCGCCAGCGACCAGTCGGACGCGCTGTACGGGGTGCCGAGGTCGTAGCGGCCGCTGGCCACCAGCACGCGCAGGTGCGGGTTGCGGCGCAGCGCGCGTGCCAGGTCGACACTGGTGCTGGCGTAGCCGTTGCCCTTGGCCTCGCCGCGGTTCCAGTTCCAGCCCTTGTTGACGTCGAAGTTGAGCACCTCGTAGCGCGTGTCGTCGGCGATGCCGAGCTGCGCGAAGTACGCCATCGCCGCCATCGTGTATGGCGCGTTCAGTGCCTCGATGCCGGGGTCGAATTCCCAACTGCGGG
>DATIFD010000223.1:0-7650 GCA_035455385.1 Burkholderiaceae bacterium | reverse complement strand
CATCGCGAAGAGGGCGGGAAAGATTTTCTTGTGCGCCAGGTCGCCGGTGGCGCCGAACACGATCAATGCGTCTGCGGGGTGCGCGCGTGAACCGGCGGCGTCGGTGTTCATGTCATTTTCCTGAGGACGCGTCCCTGCCGGGCATTTCGACATGGCCGCCGAATTCATGGCGCATGGCCGACTGCACGCGGTTGGCGAAGTCGGCAGCGCCGCGCGAAGCGAAGCGGGCATACAGCGCTGCGCTCAAAACTGGCGCGGGCACGGCTTCGTCGATGGCCGCCTGCACCGTCCAGCGGCCTTCGCCGGAGTCCGAGACCCGGCCTTCGTAGCCGTCCAGCGTGGGGTCGGCCGCCAGCGCAGCGGCTGTCAGGTCCAGCAGCCACGAACCGATCACGCTGCCGCGGCGCCAGACCTCCGTAATCTCGGGCAGATCCATCTCGTACCGGTAGTGCGCGGGTTCGCGCAACGGCGTCGTTTCGGCATCGACGGCGTGGTCTCGCAGTCCAATATTCGCGTGGTGCAGGATGTTCAGTCCCTCGGCATAGGCGGCCATCACGCCGTACTCGATGCCGTTGTGGACCATCTTGACGAAGTGGCCGGCACCGTGCGGCCCGCAGTGCAGCCAGCCCTGATCGGCGCTGCTGTTGCCTGCGCGGCGCCCGGGTGTCGGCGCCGCAGTGTCGACACCCGGGGCCAGTGTGGCGAAGACGGACGCGAGATGCTGCACCGACTCCTTGCCGCCGCCGATCATCAGGCAGTAGCCGCGGTCCAGGCCCGCGACGCCACCGCTGGTGCCGACGTCCACGTGGGCGATGCTGGAAGCCGCCAGGGCCGCGGCGCGGCGCAGGTCGTCGTGGTAGTGCGAGTTGCCGCCGTCGATGACGATGTCGCCGGGTTGCAGCAGAGGCGTCAGTTGTTCGAGCAGGGCATCGACGGCTGCGGCCGGCACCATCAGCCAGACCGCACGGGGTGGCTTCAGCCCGTCGACGAACTGCTGCAATGACGCAGCGCCTGTGGCACCGAGCGCGACGAGGCGTGCGAGGCCTTCGGGCGCTTGGTCGTGGACCACGCAGTCATGACCACCGCGCAACAGGCGGGTCACCATGCTGGCGCCCATGCGGCCAAGCCCAATCATGCCGATCTGCATCTTCATATCCCTTTCGGTGCGGCCGCACGATCACTGCGTGCTCGCGCTGGTAGTCGACCAGCGTCCGCGGAAGGTCGATGAACCTTGCCCGATAGAGCGTGTCGCGGCAGCGATAGTTCAATTCCAACGAACACATTCTTCGGGGCGGCACGGGTTCATGACACCGACCAACGCTGCGCAATAGATTCAATGCAGCATTCGGCGTTGGCCGAGGTGCCCAGGGGCGAGCCGTCATCGAACCACCTGTGGCGATACCACGCACCATCCCAGGCGCTGTGCGCGATGGCCTCTTGCAGGCGTGTCGACCCGGCATCGCAGCGCGGTGCGAAGGTGGTGTCGCCGCGTTACCGCACGCGGGCGAGCTGTGTCAACACCGTGCACCGGAAGAAGCCGAGCCAGACCATTTATCCCGACAGCCGGCACCCGCGGGCCTTTGAGAGAGCTACCCCGTTGTCGACGACTCGCGTTGATCTCGTGACACCACCGGGCGCCGCGTCTGCCGGGGGCGGCGAGCGTTTGGCACTCTGTCACTGCACACCCGGAGCGTCTGTGCGGTGTCGTACGCAGGGCCGACGGTCACGACCTGACTTCAGGTGTCGCGATGTGCGGTTGCGAACGGATGTATGTGCCCATCGAGGCATACCGTGCGCCATGACGCCCGAGGTCAAGGCCACGATGTCTGGCCCAGACCTAGGATAGGACGCTTCGAACATCCGTCTGGTAACTAAGAAGGCCTCGCGTCACTTTTCTGACGTCAAGGACCCCGCGGGAATGCCAACGCTTGATGGTCGAGTACGAAGCAGGACGTACGATCTCAGACTGGTCAACTACCGGCTGGCTGGGCCGGCGGCGTGGACATCGCCGGTAGGAAACCGAGGCGCAACCCATGGAAGCATTCGGCAGACCCGGCTCGGCGCCCACCTGGACCAGCAGCGCCAAGGATGTTGTCGGGTGCGCGCTGGGACCTTCGCGGATTTGGTTCACCACGGGCTACGGCATCCTCAACGAGGTCTACTCCCCGCGCGTGGACATCCCGCAGATCCGTGACCTCGGGTTCATCGTCGCCGACGATCTGGGCTTCTGGGTGGAAGTCAAGCGGCTCGATTCGTACCGGACGCGCCAAAGGCATTCCGGCGTTCCGGCGCTCGAAATCACGCACACGCACGAGCGCTTCGAACTCCGACTTCGACTCGCTCCCGACCCGCAGCGCGAGGTGCTGCTGATCGAAATGTCGCTGTTGGGCGACGCCGCACTGCGCCCGTACGTGCTGCTTGCGCCGCACCTGGGCGGCACCGGCCGGGAGAATTTCGGGGAGGTAGGCTGGCACAACGGCAAGCGCATGCTGTGGGCCGCGCAGGGACCCTTCGCGTTGGCGCTGGCCGCGGTCGACGCAAATCAATGCGACGCTTGGCGCGCCGCGAGCGCTGGCTACGTCGGCGCCAGCGACGGGTGGCAGGACTTCAGTCAAAACGGTCGCTTCACCTGGCGCTTTGAGACGGCGGGACCCGGCAACGTCGCACTGGTGGGAGAACTGCCACGGGCCGCAACGCTGGCCCTGGGGTTCGGGTCCAGCCGCGAGTCAGCGGCGACGCTCGCCTGGTCGTCGCTGTGCCAGCCCTTTGAACGGACATGGCAGGCACACGTCCAAGCCTGGCTGGATTGGCAAGAGGCAGTCCGAGTGCCTGCCGAACTGCCAGCCAAGCTCGCCGACCAGCTCCTGATTTCAGCGATGGTGCTGCGAGTGCACCAGGACAAGACGTTTCCAGGCGCGATGGTGGCCAGCCTCAGCGTGCCCTGGGGTGACGCGAGTGACGACGCCGGTGGCTACCACCTGGTTTGGCCTCGCGATGTCGTCGAGAGCGCCGGTGGGCTGCTCGCGCTCGGCGCGTTGCCCGAGGCGCGCGACATCCTGCGCTACCTGATCGCCACTCAGCTGGCGGCCGGGAACTGGGCACAGAATCAATGGCTGGGCGGAAAGCCGTTCTGGCTGGGTAGTCAACTCGACGAAGCGGCGTTCCCGGTCCTGCTCGCTGCTGCGCTCGCCGAGCGTGACGCCCTGGCCGGTATCGACGTTGCCGCGATGATCCGACGCGCGCTCGCATTCATCGCCCGAGCCGGCCCTGCGTCTGACCAGGACCGCTGGGAAGAAGACGCCGGCGTCAATGCCTTCACATTGGCAACCTGCATCGCAGCGCTGGTGTGCGGCGCACCGTGGCTGGAAGAACCGGCGCGTGGCTGGGCGTTGCGAATCGCAGATGACTGGAATTCGCGCATCGAAGACTGGACTGCGGTATATGCCACTACGTTGGCAACGGCCCATGCAGTGGCTGGCTACTACGTGCGCATCGCACCGCCTGTGGGCCCCGATGGCTCCGAACATCTGGAGCGCATCCTGTTAATCAAGAATCACCGATGTGACCCGGGACTGGCGGCCGAAGATCAGGTGGCGACCGACTTCCTACAGTTGGTGCGCCTCGGCTTGCGCGATGCGAACGATTCGCTGGTGGTCGACACGCTCAAGGTCATCGACGACCTTCTCAAGGTGAATACCCCCTTTGGGCCAGCTTGGCATCGCTATACCGGCGATGGCTATGGCGAGCACGACGACGGAAGACCATTCGACGGCACTGGCCGCGGGCGCGCTTGGCCGCTGCTGACCGGAGAACGCGGCCACTACGAGGTGGCGGCCGGTCGCGATCCACTGCCGGAACTGGAGGCAATGGCTTCGATGGTCGGCCGTTGTGGTTTGCTCCCCGAGCAGGTATGGGATGCCAAGTTGGCGCCAAAAGCGCGCCTCGCGCTCGGCAAACCAACGGGCGCCGCAATGCCGCTGGTATGGGCGCACGCGGAGTTCATCAAGCTGGTGGCAAGTCGCGAACTCGGGCGCCCCTTTGATCGGCCCGAGGCCGTGTGGCAGCGGTATGGCGGTCGTCGGCCCGAACCCATGCACGCCCTCTGGACGCCAAGCGCACCACTCGCGCGAATGCGCAAGGGGCAAGCGCTCTGGTTGTGCCTGCCGCGGCCGGCCCGAGTGCATCACGGCCACGACGGCTGGCACGATGTTGCCAACATCGACACCACCGACAGCGGCCTGACGCTGCATGTGGCGCCATTGCCCACGCTCGACCTGAGCGCAGGCGCGCGGGTCGACTTCACCCTCTACTGGATCGACGACGGTGGGTGGGAAGGTACCGACCACTGCATCGAGATCACCTGAGCTCGCGCCCCGAGATCCCAGTCCACTGCCCCCAAACGCCTGCTCATGGGTGGAAACTTCGTATGGGTTCTTGGGACCCGACGACGGTCGGTGGAGCGAACCACCAATTGGCGCGCACCACTTGGGCGGGGACGTCTCTGCTTCGATTGGCAAAGAACAACGACGCCGAGCCGAAATCGGTGCCCGGGAGCACGATGCAGGACAAGATGTGTGCCCCTTCACAAACCAGGCAGGTGCTCATGGTCACGACCTTGCTAGGACCCACAGGGCAACGGCAATCGGCGCATTCCTTGTCAACGGCCCCAAAGGATGCAGCCAGAAAGGGCGGCGTGGTAACCGTCGTCGCGGGGTCATCACGACCATCGTGCCGAGTGGCTCATGGGCAAGTGTCGAGGCAGGTAGTCTGCAAGCCGTGATCGAATTGGAGAACCGCACGCAGATCCTGGCGCGACGTGATTGACGCCGCATGTGGCCTGGGCTTCCGACGAGGCTCAGCAGACGTCGGCACCGGGCCTGAGGACGCGCGAGCGCCTCCACGACAACGACGGGCATGGGTTCTACGAGGAGCTCGGGGACTCCGTGGTGACCGGCCCCACGCTGACCAACGTAAACGACTTCCGAGCCATCTTCATTGAAGGCTCTTCTGCCGCCGGAGCCGAGAGATGAAACACCCCTGCAATGCCAAGATAGTCGCAACCCTCGGCCCCGCGAGCGCAGACCGCGCCACCATCGAAGCCCTGGTGCGCGCCGGTGCCGACGTGTTCCGACTGAATTTCAGCCACGGCACGCACGCTGACCACAAGCAGCGGCTGTCCTTGATTCGTTCGATCGAGGCTGACATCGGGCGCCCGATCGGCGTGCTGTTGGATCTGCAGGGACCGAAGCTGCGGGTGGGGACCTTCCCCAATGGCCCGGTGAAGCTCGTCGAAGGCGCGCCGTTTCGACTCGATCTCGATCGCACCAGGCCAGGTGACGTGACGCGGGCGTCGCTCCCGCATCCGGAGATCTTTGCTGCGCTCAAGCCCGGCGCCGAACTGCTGCTCGATGACGGGCGGCTTCGCCTGAAGGTGGTGAAGTCGGGGCCCGACTTCGCCGACACGACCGTCGTCAACGGCGGCATGCTGTCCGACCGCAAGGGCGTGAACGTGCCAGGTCTCGTACTGCCGATGTCGGCCATGACGGACAAGGATCGAGTCGATCTCGAGTTCGGCTTGACGCTTGGCATTGACTGGGTTGCCTTGTCATTCGTGCAGCGTGCAGCCGACATCGTCGAGGCGAAGTCGATCATCCAGGGCCGTGCCGCGGTAGTCGCCAAGCTGGAGAAACCGGCAGCGATTGAATGCCTCGATGAGATCCTCGCCGAGACCGATGCAGTGATGGTGGCGCGTGGTGACCTCGGCGTCGAGATGCCGGCCGAACAAGTGCCCGCGCTTCAAAAGGGCATCGTTCGCGCGTGCCGCAAGTTGGGCAAGCCGGTAATCGTGGCCACCCAGATGCTGGAGTCCATGGTCAGCGCACCCGTACCCACGCGCGCCGAAGCCTCGGATGTCGCCACTGCAATCTACGACGGAGTCGACGCGGTGATGCTCTCCGCAGAATCGGCGTCGGGGAGGTTCCCGATCGAAGCGGTCGCGATGATGGACCGCATCATTGCCCGGACCGAGGCCGACCCGCACTATCGAGATGCGATCGACGCCTCGCATACCCCACCGAGAGCTAACACAGCCGACGCAATCGGCTGGGCAGCCCGATCGATCGCCGGCCTGCTGGATGTGGCGGCGATGGTGGCTTACACGAGCTCGGGCTCGTCGGCCTTGCGCATGGCGCGTGAACGCCCACGGGCACCGATCATCGGCATCACGCCGAGGCGTGAGACCGCGCGTCGCCTGGCACTGGTATGGGGAGTGAATCCTGTCGTCTCCAGCGACGTGACGAGTGTTGCCGACATGACCGAGCTGGCGGCGCAGACGGCGGCGAAGCTGCAGTTTGCCGACTCCGGCCAGACGATCGTCATCGCGGCGGGCATGCCCTTCGGCACGCCGGGCTCCACCAACCTGCTGCGCATCGCGCAGATCGACTGAACTGCGTCACGTTGCATCGCTGTCCGCCGCTCTCGACGCATCGGGCAGCGTGCTTTGCGCTGGTCCGCCGAGGGAGAGGTCAGTGTTGTCGTAATGACAGCGGTATCGGACACGAACAGGATATTGGAAGATTCCAATATCCGTCCCGCAACGAAGAAGGCCTTGCATCTCTGCAAAGCTTTGATTTTTCTTGTCTTTCTGGCTCCCCGACCTGGGCTCGAACCAGGGACCTACGGATTAACAGTGCGCAAACTTGAGACTCAGTGGGACGTTGTGGGACTCCAAACACTCCTGTGAATCAAGCGCTTAGCGCAAAAGTTTGTCCCAGGTGATCCCAATTCGTACCATGAGTGCTCGCGATTTTTCGGACACCGGTCGGACACGAAGACGAGGCACATGGGCATAGCGGTGAGGTGATCGATTCGCATGGTCTTGTGTACCCGAAGTCTCGAGCGTCCAGGCTGACCGATTTCCGGACGAATTAGGCGCGACCTACGGACAACGGATGTCTACCCTCTGACCAAGCAAGAGTGTGACTCGAGGACGTAGATGGCCGCGCTCTCCGTGCGCTCAATCGAAGCGATCAAGCCGCGCGACAAACCCTTCAAGGTCACGATCGACCGCGGCCTGCAATTGCGCGTGGCCCCCGACGGCCGCCGCACGCTGCTCGTGCGCTACAGCGTCAAGGGCTACTCCGACGAGCGCCAGTACAGCCTGCCGCGTGAGTACGGCGACGGACCTGGACAGCTCAAGCTCGCCGACGCCAAGGCAGAGGCTGCTCGCATCCGCGCGCTGGCGCGCGACGGCATCGACTGGCCCGAGCAGAACGCCCAGGAGCTGCAGAAGGCCGCTGAGCAGAGAGAGCTGGCAGCAAAGAAGCAGGAACTCACCTTCGCCGAGGCGCTGCAGGAGTACGCCGAGCGCAAACGTCGTAGCAAGGACGGCTTGCCGCTCAAGGCCCGTACCAAGGCCGATTACCTCGGGATGGTCACCTCCGGCCGTGTCGGCCGGGACGGCCAGCGCTTCGCCGACGGCGAGCTGGTCCCGCTGTCGAAGCTGCGCCTGTCTGACATCACGCCGCAGGCCATCCGGCGGACCTACGAGCGCTGTGCCAGGAAGTCCCCGCGGCGGGCCACCTACGCCATGCAGGTGTCGCCGCCGGACTAATACTCCTCAAATCCGCCGGTTGAATTTTCCCCAGTTTG
>DATIFD010000222.1:0-5820 GCA_035455385.1 Burkholderiaceae bacterium | reverse complement strand
CAGGCGCTCGGGCGGCTTGTGTTCGCCGCTCGGCCAGACGAACAGATCGACCACGTGGCGGTTGTGGCCGTAGGCCAGCGTGGCCACCGCGCTGCCGCGCACGTGCTCGATGCGGCCCCCGATCAGCGGGAAGCCGTCGCTCGCGAGGTCGTAGACCGGCGGCGCGTAGTCGAGCCGGCCCTGGAACCAGGGCTTCACCGTGTGGCGGTCGCTGGACAGGACTTCGGCGACGGCACCGGACTGCAGCGCCCGCACGTGGTCGGCCACCAGGTCGGCATCGACCGGCTCGCCGAGGTTCACGCGCTGCACCAGCGGAACCAGCAAGGCCATGCACAGCATGCCGAGCGCGAAGCTCGCCGACGCGGTGCCCCAGCCGAAGTCGAACCAGCTGCGGCGCGGCCGCTCGTCGGCGACACGCGGCGGTGCGGGCGGCGGCGCGCGACGCGCGTCCTCGAGCGCCACCTGGGTGCGGATGCTGGCGCGCAGGCCGTCGGGTGCCGCGTGCCGCGTGGCGTGGCCGCGGATCAGTGCGCTGAGGTCGTCGTCTTCGATGCCCATCTCAGTGCCCCAGGTTGGCTTGCGTGAGCACGCTGCGCAGCTTCTCGCGCGCGCGCGACAGACGCGACATCACGGTGCCCAGCGGCACCGCGACGATCTGCGCGATCTGCGCGTAGTCGAGGTCCTCGAACTCGCGCAGCACGATCACCTCGCGCAGCGGCGGCGACAGTGCGCGTATCGCGGCGTCGATCAGTACCCGCAGCCGGCGTTGCTCGAGTTGCTTGGCCGGGTCCGCCCCCTCGTGCTCGACCGCGCCGAGCGCGGCTTCGAACTCGGCGTCGTCGAACTCCACCACCTCCGGCGCGTTGCGCCGCCGCTCGAGCACCGTGAAGCAGGTGTTGCGCACGATGCCCATCAGCCACGCCCGCGCATCGTCACCGCGCAGCGACTCGATGTAGCGGAACGCGCGCAGCGAAGCTTCCTGCACCGCGTCTTCGGCCGCGGTCGCGTCCCGCAGCAGCCAGCGCGCCAGGTTGTAGGCCGCATCCAGGTGCGGCAGCACGAGCGTTTCGAATCTCTGGCGGCTGCTCACGGATGTGCCCCGAGCCTCAGGCGCGCACGACGAAGCGGCCGTGCATCGTCTCGTGGCCGTCGCCGCAGAAGTTGTCGCAGACGAACTCGATCTCGCCCGCCGCTTGGGGTTGCAGCTCGAGCCGCGTGATCCTGCCGGGCACGAGGTCGAGCCGTTGCTTCAGGTCGGGGATGTTCATGCCGTGCACGAAGTCGAGCGACTTGATCTCGATGACGACGCGTTCGCCGACCTTCAGTTCGATCTCGTTGGGTTCGTACACGAAGCGCCGTGCCACCATCTGAATCACCCGCGGCGCGGCCGGCTGGGCCCAGCCGGCGCGCACCAGCACGGCGGCGGTGCCCAGCAGGGCGGCGCGCAGCATGACACGCCTGGAAAGCCCCTGCTTCAAGTGGCCCTCTCGGCCCCTCGGGCCTTCCCCCCGAGGGGGAGCGAGCGCCTTCGGAGCGGCCGTGCTGCGCTCATTGGGCAACCTCCGTGCCGCGCACTGCGGTGCGAGCCCCCTTCGGAGCGGCCGGGTGCGGGCTCATGCGCGGACCACCGGGAACTCGGTGACGGCGTAGGTCTTGCCGGCACCCTCGGCCTCGATCTCGCGGAAGCCCAGCCCCTTGTACGGCGCGCTCGGGTCCCACGGCAGCGGCGTGCGGTTGGGTTGCGAGCCCGGCGCCGGCAGCGGAAAGATCAGCGACTTGGCCGAGTGGTGCGCGATGTGGCCGGTCATCTGGTGGTGCTCCTGGTGGATGTGGCCGTAGAACACGGTGACGTTCTCGTGCGGCATCAGCAACGCGACCGCCTGCGCGCCGTCGCGCGTGGCCCAGTCCCACTTGGGTGCCAGATCGAACAGCGGCCGGTGCGTCAGCACGACCAGCGGCGCTTTCCTGTCGAGCTTGTCGAGGTCGGCCTTCAGCCACGCGAGCTGCTCGTCGCCGATCCTGGCGCCAGGGTCCGACACGTTGTCGAGCACCACGAAGTGCACACCCTTGTGGTCGAACGTGTAGTGCGTGTCGCCGAAGAACTCCTTGAACGCGGCGCCGCGGTCGAGCGAGGCGTCGTGCTCGCCGGGCATGAAGCGCACGGTCTTGACCTGCAGGTCGGCGACGATGCGCTTGAACTCGGCCAGCCGGCGCCGCCGCTCGGCGGGGTCGTCGGTGGTGTGGGTGAGGTCGCCGGTGAAGACGATGAACTCCGGCGGCGTGGGCAGCGCGTTGACGGCGGCCACCGCCTTGGGCAGCGTCACGCGCGCGTCGGGGTTGGCCGGGCCTTCGTAGCCCCAGTGGGTATCGGACAGCTGCACGAAGTAGAAGTCCTTGTCCTCGCCCATGGTCGTGCGTTGCGCTTGCGCGGGGGCACAACCTGCGAGTGCGGAGGCGAAGACGGCACCGCCACCGACGGCGGCGAGGTTCAGAAAGTGACGACGATCCATGGCTTGAGCTCCCGTTGAATGTGGACGGCTGGTCGGTCCCACCGACCCGGGCCTCCACCTCGCCATACCGACGCGCCCGCGGATCCATTCCATCGGCTTGCGCATCACTTGGCCGCTGTGCTTTGTTTCAGATAGGCGATCAGGTCGGCGCGCTCGTTCGCGTCGGGCACGTTGACGCCCATGCGCTGACCGGGCGCGGTCTTCTCGGGGTCGGCGAGCCAGCGGTCGAGCGACTCCTCGGTCCACACCAGGTGCGACGACTTCAGCGCCTCCGAGTAGGCGAAGCCCTTGGCCTGCGCGGCCGCACGACCGTAGACGCCACGGTGCGCCGGACCGACGCCGTTGTAGTCCAGCGAGTGGCAGGCGGCGCAGCGCGCCTGGTACAGCACGCGGCCGGCTTCGGCATTGCCGGCGGCGGTCGCGGGCGCCACCGAGGCGGCGCAGCAGGCGGCGGCGAACAGGCAGGCAATCGGTCTCAAGGCAGTTCCTTTCACGTCGGTGGGTGGCGTTGCGTCGCCTCTGCTTCTCTACCCGCCGACCGCGCCGGGCATTCCCCGGCCCCACGCGACGCAGGGACACCCGCGATCGGCGGAATCGCGAGGCGGGTGCTGCGGTCATGCAAGGACGTGGCCCGGCGGTTCGGGACGCATCCATCGAAAGGACATGACATGCAATCCAGATTCACCTTGACGGCGCTCGCGCTGCTGATCGGCGCCGCCTGTGCGGCGACACAGGCGCAAACCCGCGAGCAGGCTCGCCAGGAACTCGTCGACGCCGTGCGCGCCGGCACCCTGATGCGCGGCGAGATCGATCCGCGCAACGCGATGCCCGACGCAGTGGCGCACGGCCGCTCGCGCGCCGACGTGCGTGCCGAGCTCAACGCCGCGCAGCGCAGCGGCGACATCCTCGCCGCCGGCGAATCGGGGCAGAAGCTCAACGAGCTGAGCCCGTCGCGCGATCTGCGCGGGTCGATGCTGGCGGACAAGACCCGCGCGCAGGTGCTGGCCGAGCTGGCCGAGGCGCGGCGCAACGGCGATTTGCTGGTCGCCGGCGAATCGGGCCTGACGCAGCGCGAAGTGCATCCCCGGATGGCCCCGCGTGCCGCGGCGTCGATGGTCGCGAGCACGCCGGCCGGCGTGGCCATGGGCGCGTCGGCCCGCACGGTGCGTTGACGGGCGCTGCAACACACATCCGCGCGCTGCCGCTCAGGCTGCAGCGCGCGGACTCCTGAGAGCCCGGCGCCGTTGCCGGGCCACCGACGTGCGCAACGCCTGCGACGCGACGCGCTCAGTGCCGCAAGTCGGGGTTCGCGCGCAGGCGCTCGATGGCCAGGTCGAGAAACCCCCGCACCTTCTTCGCTGCATGACGGCCCTCGCGATGCAGCAAGTGGACTGGTGACGGCGGGCCCTCGAACGCATCCAGCACCGTCACCAGGCGACCGTCGCGCAGGGCATCGGCCACCTGATACGACAGCAACTGCGCCAATCCGAGGCCGCTGATCGCCGCGTTGACGGCGGAGTCGTTGGTCGTGGTGAC
This sequence comes from Burkholderiaceae bacterium, assembly GCA_035455385.1. Classification (GTDB taxonomy): domain Bacteria; phylum Pseudomonadota; class Gammaproteobacteria; order Burkholderiales; family Burkholderiaceae_C; genus JAEUPI01. Next base: position 1,774 of record DATIFD010000222.1, on the reverse strand, counting down.
CAGGCGCGGCTGCAGCTTCATCACGCGGGGCTTGTCACCCTCGATGAAGCGCCACTCGCGCGGCGGCGTGACCGTGGCCGAAGAGACGATGTGGTGGCGGACCAGATCTTCCGGTGTGCCTGGCGTGCCGAACCGATCGAGATAGGCCGGAGCTGCACAGACGATCCGTCGCACCCGCCCGACGCGTGTGGCCTGCAAGCTGGAATCGTCGAGATCCCCGATCCGCACGGCCACGTCGATGCCTTCTTCCGTCAAGTTCACGATGCGGTCGACAAACCAGCACGACGCACTGATCTCCGGGTAGCACTGCAGGTACTCGGTCACAACCGGCGTCACGAACTTGGCACCGAACAGCGCGGGTGCCGTGAGCGACAGGGTCCCTCGCGGCGTGCCGTGCAACCCGCTGACTGCCGCGTCCGCGTCGGCGAGATCGGTGAGAACACGCCGGCAATCCTCGGCGTAGCGGGCACCGGCTTCGGTGACTCGCACAACACGGGTCGTGCGGGTCAACAAGCGGACACGCAGATGGCCTTCCAGGTCGTTGACCGCACGGGTCACCGCTGACGGAGAGATGCCGAGCTTGCGCGCTGCGCCGGCGAGACTGCCGACATCGACCACGGCAACGAAGACGGCAAGCAAGTGCAGCCGATCGAGCTTCTTGCCCGGGCCGGAATTCTCAGTTCGAGCGTGCATGGATTCTCCGAAGCGCGAGGTTCGCGGACAGTGGGCCGTGCCTCGGCGCCGATTCGTCGGTCAAGGGCACACCCATCCACTGCGGAGTACCTCACGCCCGGTCTCGGCATTCCTTCCGTCGATGGCGCTCTCGCAGCGTACGTCGCTCGACGACCAGGTCGAACCGCAGCACCCCGCGCCGAGACGCGGGTGAGCGGGCAATACCGGCTTGCCCGGCAAGCCAACGCGATCCATCTGTCGCAGCGAAACGGGGGCGCACGCCTGCCCCTGAGGTCTAGTTGTCGGGCTGGGGCTTCAGACCTTACACGCCGCCATCTGCGGCGCGCTGGAATTGACCGTGCCGCCGCGCGCACGAATCTGGCGCCCGTCGCGGAAGTCTTAACCGGTGCTGCGGCTCAACTGGCCCGACATCACGGGCCCCGCATCGAACCACACTTGAAAGGATCCCCGTGTTCACACTCCGCGCAGTTTGTACGGCGTGCCTCCTGTCGGCGGCACTGGTCACCACCGTGTCGGCCCAGACGGCCAAGACGAGAGAGCAGGTCTCCGCCGAGTTCGAGCAGGCGCGCCGATCGGGCGACGTGTTGGGCAGCGGCGAGGCCGGCCTCACGTTGCGCGAGCTGCATCCGCAGACCTATCCGAGCGCGCAACGGTCGCTGGTCTCGCGCTCCAGCGTGATCGCGGATCTGGCCCAGGCGCAGGCCAATGGCGACACGCTCGCTGCCGGCGAGATCGGTTTGCCGCTGAACGAGGTCAGCCCGCGGCTGTACCCGTCGAAGGTCGCCATCGCCAGCAGGTCGCGCGCGGACGTGAAGGCGGAAGTGCGCGAGGCGGTCCGCGATGGCGGCCTGCTGGCCAGCGGCGAGGTCGGGCTTCCACTCAATCAGGTGCACCCACGAGCCTACGCACACCGTGAGTCGATGCGTGCCGATGCGCTGACGCCTTCGGGCTCGGCGCCGATGGCTCTGGCGCACTGATCGCGGCGCCGGCCGGCTGCGGTTGCCGGCCGGGCCTGTCCGCGGCACGACCCGACGGGTCGCGCCGCCTCCACCTACCGGAAGAGAGAACTCATGCATTCATC
>DATIFD010000221.1:0-2498 GCA_035455385.1 Burkholderiaceae bacterium | reverse complement strand
CACGTGAGCGCATCGCGTGCCTGGCGCTCGCCGCGACGCACGCGCTGCTGCGCATCGATCACGCGCAGCCCGTCGATCGTGGCATTGGCCAGGTGAACCGTCAGCGCCTCGGGCTGCGCCGCCCAGTCGATCCGGGTGTCGAGCGCGGCGTGCCCTTCGACACGCGGCTTGATCAGCAGCGCCAGGTACGGCGCGAGCACGCCGAGGTCGGCCTCGTCGACGCGCACGCCGACGCTCGCCTGCGTGGGTGTGGCGCTGCCTTGCACCGCCAGCGTCGCGGCGGCCGCTTCTCGGCCGGCTTCGTGCAGCTGCGCTTTCAGTGACAACATGGCCGGCTCGGTGGTGGGCCAGGTGATCGGGGTGACCTTGGCGTCGATGCCGTCGAGGCTCTGCGTGACCTCGGGTCTGACCACCGCGTCGTGCCAGCGCACGCGCGCATCGCCGAGTTCGAGCGCGCGCAGGCTCAACTGCCACGCCGCCTCGGACTGCGCACCGGCCGGCGCTGCGGCGCTCGCGGCACTCGCGGCACTCGCAGCGGCCGCGACCGGCGCGGCCTCGCGCGGCGGCACGAGCTGCAGCACGTTGACGCGGCCCTGTGCGTCGCGCGTCACCGACACGTCCAGGCCCTCGAAGCGCACCGTGCCCAGCGCCGCCTTGCGCTCGAGCGGCCGCACGTCGTCGATCGCCACCTGCAACGTGCGCCAGCCCGCCAGCGGTGCGCCGCCGCGCTCGGCCAGCGCGAGGTCCGACACCTTGACGGCGCCGCGCAGCGACACGCTCGGGCCGGCGTTGTCGCGCAGCGCGAAGTGCAGCGACAGGTCGGCCTGCGCGCGGCCGCGCTGCAGGTCGACCGGCAGGTCGGCCGGCAGATAGGGCTTGGCGATCGTGAGGTCGAAGTCGCCCATCTTCAGCGTCATCGACGTCTCGCGGTCGGGCGCGAACGGCGTCGTCTGCGCGCCGGTGTCGAACGCCGTGCCGTCGAAGGTGAACGCGAGGCGGGGCTCGACGGTGATCTCCACCTGCGACGGCAGCGTCGACAGGAACGGCAGGCGCAGCAGCAGCTTGTCGACCTCGTGGCGACGGCCGACCGGCCTGTCGTCGAAGGTGAGCGTGCCGTCGCGCACCTGCACGTTGTACAGCGCGAAGCGCGCGGGCGACGACGGCTCGGCCTGCTGCTGCGGCGCCGGCTTCAGGCGCTCGACGATGTCGTCGATGTCGTAGTGGCCGGGTGCCGTGCGCGCCAGGTTCACGCGCGGCGCGTCGACTTCGATCGCCGCGATCACCGGTGCGAACCGAAACAGCGAGCGCCAGTCGGCGTCGGCATAGACGCGCTCGGCGCGCAACAGCGGCGCGGCGTTGCCCCCGGTGCCCGCGATCGCGACGTCGCGCAGCGTCAGCTCCAGGCTCCACGGCGCGAACTGAACCTGGCCGATCGTCACCGTGCGCCCGAGCAGCGTGCTCAGTCGCTGCTGCGCCTGCCACTTCAGCAGCGGCGGCACCGCCAGCCACAGCAGCAGCCAGATCGCCAGCAGCGCCGCCAGCGCGATGGCGAGGCGTCGCAACCCCCGGCGCGCGACGCTGCGACGCCGTTCGGGTGGCCAGGTCCAAGGCGCAGCATCGGCCAGCCTCGCCATGAACGCCGGACGCGTCAGAGATTGGAGGTCGAACTTCATGCGCGCTGCGACACAGGAGCCCACCGTCGCGGTGCGTGACGGAGGCTGGCCCTTGTACCGCCAGAACGCGCGTCGCCGCAACCCCGATCGCCCCTCACCGGGGCTTCCCCCACTGGGGCGTCAGAGCGCGAGCTTGTTGAACTTGGTGCCGTCCAGGCTCAGGTTGGCCATCAGCCCTGCGGTGCTGCGCACGAAGCCGATGATCGGCGCCTTCGCGGTCTCGGTGTCGAAGCGGGCGGCAGCGCCCTCGTCGATCAGCGCCACCGAGGCGTCGGCACCGGCCGTCCAGCCGCTGCTGGCCTCGAACTTCTGCAGCGCGTCGTCGGTCATGAACAGCAGATACATCGCCTTGCTCTGCGCACCGGCCAGCAGCCCGACCGAGCCGGCACCGACGCTGTAATACCCGGCGGTGGCGCCGCCCTTGCGCAACGCGCCCTGCCCGTACGACCCGCCGACCACGAAGCCGGCCGACACCACCCGCGGGAACACCAGGATGCCGCGCGCCTTGGCCGCCAGCTCGCGCGAACCCTTCGTGCTGGCGTACAGGTTGGCCAGCGCGCCATCGACCGCGACATCGATCTCGTGCCGCTTGGCCGCCGGGTCGGCGGATGCATCGCCACCCGTGGTGGAGCACGCCACGATGAAACCGGCGCTGGCGGCGAGCAACAGGTTTCTACGCCGCAGTTGCACAAGAAACCTCCTTCACGGCATCGAGCCAAGTCTGTTCTTACCCGGATCTGCGCCGCACGGGACTGCGCCGGCGCAATGGCGGCGCGGGGCTGCGCCACAAAATGACAATGAGGTATGAGCGTCGCGCAACTGATC
>DATIFD010000220.1:0-7578 GCA_035455385.1 Burkholderiaceae bacterium | reverse complement strand
AAGACCTTCATCCAGGCGCTGCCGTACATGGACCGTCTCGACTACATGTCGATGATGTGCAACGAGCACGCCTACTGCCTGGCCATCGAGCGGCTGCTGGGCATCGAGGTGCCGGAGCGCGCGCAGTACATCCGCGTCATGTTCGACGAGCTGACGCGGCTGCTCAACCACCTGCTGTGGCTCGGCGCGCACGGGCTCGACTGCGGCGCGATGAACATCTTCATCTACTGCTTCCGCGAGCGCGAAGACATCCTCGACATGTACGAGGCAGTGTCCGGTGCCCGCATGCATGCGGCGTACTACCGGCCCGGCGGCGTCTACCGCGACCTGCCAGACACGATGCCGCAGTACAAGGTCAGCCGCATCCGCAACGAGCGCGCGATCAGGGCGCTGAACGAGAACCGGCAGGGTTCGCTGCTCGACTTCATCGACGACTTCTGCAAGCGTTTCCCGACCTACGTCGACGAGTACGAGACGCTGCTCACCGACAACCGCATCTGGAAGCAGCGCACGGTGGGCATCGGCGTCGTCACGCCGGAGCGGGCCCTGAACCTCGGCCTCACCGGGCCCATGCTGCGCGGCTCCGGCGTCACCTGGGACCTGCGCAAGCACCAGCCCTACGAGGTCTACGATCGCATCGATTTCGACATCCCGGTCGGCGTCAACGGCGACACCTACGACCGCTACCTGGTGCGTGTCGAGGAGATGCGCCAGGCCAACCGCATCATCAAGCAGTGCGTCGACTGGCTGCGCGCGCACCCCGGTCCGGTGATCACCGACAACCTGAAGGTGGCACCGCCTTCGCGCGTCGACATGAAGGCCAACATGGAGGAGCTGATCCACCACTTCAAGCTCTTCACCGAGGGCATGCACGTGCCGGAGGGCGAGGCCTACGCGGCGATCGAGCACCCGAAGGGCGAGTTCGGCATCTACATGGTCAGCGACGGCGCCAACAAACCGTATCGCATGAAGATCCGGCCACCCGGCTTCGTGCACCTGTCGGCGCTCGACGAGATGAGTCGCGGCCACATGATCGCCGATGCGGTGGCGATCATCGGCACGATGGACATCGTGTTCGGCGAGGTCGACCGGTGAGCGCCGCACGGCTGCTGCGAGGGCGCTCGCTCCCCCTCGGGGGGACGGGCGCGCAGCGCCCAAGGGGGTCCAGATGAGCGCGGATGCGATGGTGTTGAGCGAGGCCACCAGGTCGCGCTTCGCGCGAGAGGTCGCCAAGTTCCCGCCCGAGCAGAAGCAGTCTGCGGTGATGGCGTGTTTGTCGATCGTGCAGCAGGAGCAGGGCTGGGTCAGCGCCGAAGCCGAGGAGGCGGTGGCCGCCTACCTCGGCATGGCGCCGATCGCGGTGCGCGAGGTGACGACCTTCTACAACATGTACAACCAGCAGCCGGTGGGCCGGTTCAAGCTCAACGTCTGCACCAATTTGCCGTGCCAGCTGCGCAACGGGCAGCACGCGCTCGAGCACCTGTGCCACAGGCTCGGTGTGGAAGAGGGCGGTACCACGGGCGACGGCCTGTTCACCGTGCAGAAGTCGGAGTGTCTCGGCGCCTGCGCCGATGCGCCGGTGCTGCTGGTGAATGACCGCCAGATGGTCAGCTTCATGAGCGACGCGCGGCTCGACGATCTGGTCGCCACGCTGAAAGCGAGCGCGAAATGACCACGTTGCCCGATCTCTCCACGTTCCAGGCTCGCGGTGTCGAGACCTGCTTCCACGACCGTCACGTCGACCCGCAGATCTACGCCGGCCTGAACGGCAGCAACTGGCGCCTCAAGGACTACGAGGCGCGCGGCGGATACAGCGCGCTGCGCAAGATCCTCGGCAAGGACGGCGGCGCGGGAATGACGCCCGAGCAGGTGGTGGCCGAGGTCAAGGCCTCGGGCCTGCGCGGCCGCGGCGGCGCGGGATTCCCCACCGGCCTGAAGTGGAGCTTCATGCCGCGCGCGCTGCCGATCCAGAAGTACCTGGTATGCAACTCCGACGAGGGCGAGCCCGGCACCTGCAAGGACCGCGACATCCTCGCCTACAACCCGCACATCGTGATCGAGGGCATGGCGATCGCCGCCTACGCGATGGGCGCCACCGTCGGCTACAACTACATCCACGGCGAGATCTTCGAGATCTACGAGCGCTTCGAAGAGGCGCTGCGCGAGGCCCGCGAGGCCGACTACCTCGGCGACGACATCCTCGGCAGCGGCGTCAAGTTCCAGCTGCACGCGTTTCACGGTTTCGGCGCGTACATCTGCGGCGAGGAGACCGGACTGCTCGAATCGCTCGAGGGCAAGAAAGGCCAGCCGCGCTTCAAGCCGCCGTTCCCGGCCAGCTTCGGTCTGTACGGCAAACCGACCACGGTCAACAACACCGAGACGTTCGCCGCGGTGCCGTGGATCATCAACCGCGGGGGCGAGGCATACCTGGCGATCGGCAAGCCCAACAACGGTGGCACCAAGATCTTCTCGATGGTTGGCGACGTCGAGCTGCCGGGCAACTACGAGATCCCGATGGGACTGCCGTTCCCGAAGCTGCTCGAACTCGCCGGCGGCGTCAAGGGCGGCAGGAAGCTCAAGGCCGTGATTCCCGGCGGCGCGTCGGCGCCGGTGCTGCCGGCGTCGATCATGATGGACCTGACGATGGACTACGACGCCTGTGCCAAGGCCGGCTCGATGCTCGGCTCCGGCGCGGTGATCGTGATGGACGAGACGCGTTGCATGGTCGACGCGCTGCTGCGGCTGTCGTACTTCTACATGCACGAGTCGTGCGGACAGTGCACGCCGTGCCGCGAGGGCACCGGCTGGCTGTGGCGGGTGGTGCATCGCATCGAGCACGGCCAGGGCCGTCCCGACGACCTGAAGCTGCTCGACTCGGTGGCCGAGAACATCATGGGCCGCACGATCTGCGCGCTCGGCGACGCCGCGGCGATGCCGGTGCGCGGGATGCTCAAGCACTTCCGCGACGAGTTCGCCTACCACGTCGAGCACAGGCGCTGCATGGTCGGGCCCGGCGCCACGCGCGCGGCGCTGCAGACCGAGGCGATGGCCGCCTGATCGCGAACGAACCATGGTCGAAATCGAACTCGACGGCAAGAAGGTCAGCGTGGCCGAGGGCAGCATGGTCATGCATGCGGCCGACGCGGCGGGCACCTACATCCCGCACTTCTGCTACCACAAAAAGCTGAGCATCGCGGCCAACTGCCGCATGTGCCTGGTCGAGATCGAGAAGGCGCCCAAGCCGATGCCCGCCTGCGCCACGCCGGTGACACAGGGCATGGTCGTGCGCACCAAGAGCGACAAGGCGGTGAAGGCGCAGCAGGCGGTGATGGAGTTCCTGCTCATCAACCATCCGCTCGATTGCCCGATCTGCGACCAGGGCGGCGAGTGCCAGCTGCAGGACCTCGCGGTCGGCTACGGCGCTTCGGCGTCGCGCTACAGCGAGGAGAAGCGCGTCGTCTTCCACAAGAATGTCGGCCCGCTGATCTCGATGGAGGAGATGAGCCGCTGCATCCACTGCACCCGCTGCGTGCGCTTCGGCCAGGAGATGGCCGGCGTGATGGAATTCGGCATGCAGAACCGCGGCGAGCACTCCGAGATCACCACCTTCGTCGGTCGTACGGTGGACAGCGAGCTGTCGGGCAACATGATCGACATCTGCCCGGTCGGCGCACTGACCAGCAAGCCGTTCCGCTACAGCGCACGCACCTGGGAGCTGGCGCGCCGCAAGAGCATCAGCCCGCACGACTCCACCGGCGCCAACCTCGTCGTGCAGGTCAAGGGCGATCGCGTGATGCGTGTCGTGCCGCTGGAGAACGATGCGGTCAACGAATGCTGGATCGCCGACCGCGACCGATTCAGCTACGAAGCGCTGAACGCCGAGTCGCGATTGAGCAGCCCGATGATCAAGCAGGGCGGCTCAAGTGGTGGCGCGTGGCAGGCGGTGAGCTGGGACGTCGCGCTGCGCTACGTGGCCGACGGCCTCAAGCGCATCAAGGCCGAGCACGGTGCACAGGGCATCGGCGCGCTCGGCTCGCCGCACAGCACGCTCGAGGAGCTGCACCTGCTGGCCAAGCTGACGCGCGCGCTCGGCAGCGAGAGCATCGACCACCGGCTGCGCCACAGCGACTTCTCCAACCGCGCCGCCGACGGCGCCGCGCGCTGGCTCGGGATGCCGATCGCCGCGCTGTCGACGCTCGATCGCGTCTTCCTGGTCGGCTCGTTCCTGCGCAAGGACCATCCGTTGTTCGCATTGCGCATCCGCCAGGCCGCGCGGCGCGGCGCGCAGGTGATGAGCCTGCACGCCGTGCACGACGACTGGGCGATGCCGGTCGCGCAGCGCATCACTGCCGCGCCGAGCGCCTGGACGCAGGCGCTGGCCGGCGTGGCGAGCGCGGTTGCGCAGGCCAAGGGTGTGGCCGCCCCGGTGTCCGGTGAGCCCGACGACGCGGCGCGCGCCATCGCGGCGCAGCTGCTGTCGGGCGAGCGCAAGGCCGTGCTGCTCGGCAATGCCGCGGTCCAGCACCCGCAGGCCGGCGCGCTGCTGGCGCTGGCGCACTGGATCGGCGGGCAGTGCGGCGCCAGCGTCGGCGTGCTCGGCGAGGCGGCCAACAGCGTCGGCGCGCAGTGGGCGCGCGCGCTGCCCGGAGCATCCGGCCTGCACGCAGGGCAGATGCTGTCGCAGCCGATGAAGGCGCTGCTGCTGCTGAACGTCGAGCCTGCGCCCGACGGCGCCGATCCGTCGGCGGCCCGCGCTGCGCTGCAGGGTTCCGGGCTGGTGGTCGCAATGACGCCGTTCCGCGATGCCGCGGTGGACAACGCCGACGTGTTGCTGCCGATTGCCCCGTTCAGCGAGACCGCGGGCACGTTCGTCAACGCCGAAGGCCGCGTGCAGAGCTTCGCGGGCGTGGTCAAGCCATTCGGCGAGGCGCGGCCGGCGTGGAAGGTGCTGCGCGTGCTCGGCAATCTGCTCGGACTCGACGGCTTCGGCCACGAGAGCGCCGACGCCGTGCGCGACGAGGCGCTTGCCGCTACCGACGCCGCGAGCCGGCTGTCCAATGCACCGGCGGTCGCGCCGACGGTGTCGGCGGCGCTGCGCGGGCTCGAGCGTGTGGCCGACGTGCCGATCTACTGCACCGATGGCTTGGTGCGGCGCGCCGCGGCGCTGCAGGCCACACGCGATGCGCAGCCGCCGCTGGTCGGCGTGCCGAGCGCACTGTGGGATCAGCTCGGCCTGCAAGTCGGTGCGACGGTGCGCGTGACCCAGGGCGCTGTCAGCGCGGTGTTGCCCGCGCAGGAAGACGCGTCGCTCGCGGCCAACGCGGTGCGCGTGCCCGCGGGGCACCCCAGCACCGCCTCGCTGGGCCCGATGTTCGGCGCGATCGGCGTCACAGCCGCCTGAGGTTCGCCGGTGCTCGCGCAACTCAACGACTACGGCATCGCGATGTTCGGCGCCCAGGCCTGGACCGCAGCGCTGCTGGTGGGTTGGGACCTGATCAAGATCATCGCGCTGGTCGCGCCGCTGATGGGCTGCGTGGCCTATCTGACGCTGTGGGAGCGCAAGGCCATCGGCTGGTCGCAGATCCGTCCCGGCCCCAACCGCGTCGGGCCGGCTGGGCTGTTGCAGCCGATCGCCGATGCAGTCAAGCTGATCTTCAAAGAGATCATCCGCCCCACCGCAGCCAACAAGGGTCTGTTCTTCCTCGGGCCGGTCATGACCATCATGCCGGCGCTGGCGGCATGGGCGGTGGTGCCGTTCGGGCCCCAAGTGGCGGTGTCGAACATCAACGCCGGCCTGCTGTTCCTGATGGCGATCGCGTCGCTCGAGGTGTACGGCGTCATCATCGCCGGCTGGGCGTCGAACTCGAAGTACGCCTTCCTCGGCGCGCTGCGCGCGTCGGCGCAGATGGTCAGCTACGAGATCGCGATGGGCTTCGCGCTGGTCGTCGTGCTGATGGTCTCGGGCAGCCTGAACATGACCGAGATCGTGCTGGTGCAGACGCGCGGCTGGTTCGCCGATCACGGCGCCAACTTCCTGTCGTGGAACTGGCTGCCGCTGCTGCCGATCTTCCTCGTCTATTTCATCTCGGGGCTGGCCGAGACCAACCGCCATCCGTTCGACGTCGTCGAAGGCGAATCGGAGATCGTCGCGGGCCACATGATCGAGTACTCGGGCATGGCCTTTGCGATGTTCTTCCTCGCCGAGTACGCCAACATGATCCTGGTGTCGGCGCTGGCGACGACGCTGTTCCTCGGCGGCTGGTCGGCGCCGATCGGCTTTTCGCTGCTGGGGATGGGAACGCCAGGCTGGGTCACCGACTACCAGTGGTTCTGGGACTGGTTCTGGCTGTTCGGCAAGACCTTCGCCGTCGTGACCGTGTTCCTGTGGGTGCGCGCCACGTTCCCGCGCTTCCGCTACGACCAGATCATGCGGCTGGGCTGGAAGATCTTCATCCCGGTCACGCTGGTGTGGCTGGTGGTGGTCGGCGCGTGGATGCAGACGCCTCTGAACATCTGGAAGTAGCCATGTCTGCCACCGCGATCAAGGACTTTTTCTCCAGCTTCATGCTGCTGGAGTTGTTCAAGGGCATGAAGCTCACGGGACGGCACTTCCTGTCGAAGAAGATCACGGTGCAGTTCCCGGAGGAGAAGACGCCGCTGTCGCCGCGCTTTCGTGGCCTGCACGCGCTGCGCCGCTACGAGAACGGCGAGGAGCGTTGCATCGCCTGCAAGCTGTGCGAGGCAGTGTGCCCGGCGGTGGCGATCACGATCGAGAGCGATGTTCGCGCCGACGGCACGCGCCGCACCACGCGCTACGACATCGATCTCACCAAGTGCATCTACTGCGGCTTCTGCGAGGAGAGCTGCCCGGTCGACTCGATCGTCGAGACCCATATCTTCGAGTACCACGGCGAGAAGCGCGGCGACCTCTACTTCACGAAGGACATGCTGCTCGCGGTGGGCGACCGCTATGAGAAGGAGATCGCCGCCGCCAAGGCGGCCGACGCCAAGTACCGCTGACGCTCGGCGGCTTCGTACAACAACAATCCATGACCACCACCAGCGCGCTTTTCTACCTGTTCTCGGCCGTGCTGCTGTTCGCCGGCGTGCGCGTGATCACGGCGCGCAACACGGTGCATGCCGTGCTGTACCTGGTGCTGGCGTTCGCCAATGCGGCCTGCGTGTGGCTGCTGCTGCACGCCGAGTTCCTGGCGATCGCGCTGGTGCTGGTGTACGTCGGCGCGGTGATGGTGCTGTTCCTGTTCGTCGTGATGATGCTCGACCTCAACAGCGACCGCTTCCGCGAGGGCTTCTGGAAGCACTTGCCGCTGGCCGGGCTGGTGGGCGCCGTGATCGCGCTGGAGATGGCCTTCGTGCTGATCCGCGGCTTCGACGTGCGCAGCGCCCCGGCCATGGCCGGCGCCGCGGCCGAGATGGGCAACACCAAGTTGCTCGGCGTGGCGATCTACACCCGCTACCTCTATCCGCTGCAGGTGGCCGCGGTGCTGCTGCTGGTGGCGATCATCGCGGCGATCACGCTGACGCTGCGCCGGCGCAAGGACAGCCGCTACCAGAACC
>DATIFD010000219.1:0-7437 GCA_035455385.1 Burkholderiaceae bacterium | reverse complement strand
GGCCCTGAAGGGCGTGATGATGGAGCTGGAAGACTGCGCGTTCCCGCTGCTGGCGGGCATGCAGGGGTTCAGCGACCCGGCGGCCGCCTTCAAGGACACCGACTATGCGCTGCTCGTGGGCGCGCGCCCGCGCGGCCCAGGAATGGAGCGCAAGGACCTGCTGGCCGCGAATGCCCAGATCTTCACAGCGCAGGGCAAGGCGCTCAATGCATCGGCTAGCCGCAACGTACGCGTGCTGGTGGTCGGCAACCCGGCCAACACCAACGGGTACATCGCGATGAAATCGGCGCCGGAACTGCCGCGCAAGAACTTCACCGCGATGCTTCGCTTGGACCACAACCGCGCGGCCTCGCAGCTCGCCGCCAAGACAGGCAGGCCGGTGTCATCGATCGAGAAGCTGTGCGTGTGGGGCAACCACTCGCCGACGATGTACGCCGACTACCGCTTCGCCACCATCGGCGGCCAGTCGGTCAAGGACATGATCAACGACGCAGCCTGGAACAAGGACGTCTTTCTGCCCACCGTGGGCAAGCGCGGCGCCGCCGTCATCGAGGCACGCGGGCTGTCGTCGGCCGCATCGGCTGCCAATGCGGCGATCGACCACATGCACGACTGGGCGTTGGGCACCCAGGGCAAGTGGGTGACGATGGGCGTGCCCTCGAACGGCGAATACGGCATCCCGAAGGACGTGATGTTCGGCTACCCGGTCACCTGCGCCGGCGGCGAATACGCGATTGTCGACGGCCTGTCGATCGATGCCTTCAGCCAGGAACGCATCAACCTGACGCTGAAGGAACTGCAGGAAGAGCAGGACGGCGTCAAGCACCTGCTGTAGCACGCGCCGTGGCCACGGCACACATCGACGATCCGCGAAAGGTGCTGTTCGCCGACGGCGGCCTGGCGCCGTCGATACCGGTGTGCGACCACTACTGCGGGGTCGAGGAGCGCATGCGCAAGAGCCTGGCCCTGCAGGTCGAACTGGGCCCGGTGTTCGACGTCACTTTCGATTGCGAGGACGGAGCGCCGGTGGGCCGCGAGGCCGAGCACGTGCGAATGGCGGTCGAACTGCTGATGTCCAGCGAGAACCGGTTCGGCCGCGTCGGCGCCCGCGTGCACCCGGTCGACCATGCGTCGTTCGCCGACGATGTCGACACGCTGATCAAGGGCGCCGGCGCGGGGCTGCCGTACATCATGGTGCCCAAACCGCGCGACGTCGCCGACGCCAAGGCGGCCATCAAGGCGATCGACGCCGCCTGCTCTCAGCACCGCGTGCGCCAGCGACCGGCCGTGCACTTTCTGATCGAGACGCACGGCGCGCTGCGCGACGTGTTCGCGATCGCCGCGCTGCCGCGGGTGCAGTCGCTGTCGTTCGGGTTGATGGACTTCGTCTCGGCGCATCAGGGCGCCATCCCGGTCAGCGCGATGAGCGCGACCGGTCAGTTCGAGCATCCGCTGGTGCGACGGGCCAAGCTCGAGATCGCCGCCGCCTGCCATGCCGCGGCCAAGGTGCCGTCGCACAGCGTGGTCACCGAGTTCAAGCACGTCAAGGCCGTTCAGGAGGCCGCCATGCGCGCAACGCACGAGTTCGGCTTCACGCGCATGTGGAGCATCCATCCGTCCCAGATCGAGCCCATCGTCGAGGTGTTCGCGCCGACGGTGGCCGAGCTCGACGAAGCGATCGAGATCATCGGCGCCGCGGAGGCCGCTCGCTGGGCGCCGATCCGCTTTCGCGATGTGCTGCACGATCGCGCAAGTTACCGCTATTACTGGCAGGTCATTGAGCGCGCCCGGCGGACCCGGCAACCTCTGCCTGCCGAAATCGAGCAAGCATGGTTCGGCGACTCGCCAACCAACGATTCCACCAGGAGACCCGCATGACCGCATTCGCTGCATCAAGATCGAAGCCCGCACGACTCGCCGCGGCCGGCGACCTGGTCATCGGCGCCACCTTGGTACTGCTCGCAGCCGCGCCGCCGACGTGGGCCGCCGACGCGCAACCGAAACCGATGAGTCCTGCTGAGGCGAAACAGCAGCGCGAGAGCCGCGCCAAGGGCCTTGCGCTCGGCCAGGAGACTGCGCAGCGCATCAGCGAGGCACAACTGCAGATCGCCGATCGCGTGCTGACTGGCGACGCGGCGTGCGAGTTCAACCAGACCGTGAGCGTGCTGCCGATCGCAGGACAGCCGGGTCACTTCAAGCTGACCTACAAGCACGCCTCGTACACGGTGGTGCCCGAAGAGACCACGAGCGGCGCGATCCGCCTCGAAGACAAGAAGGCCGGCATCGTGTGGCTGCAGATTCCGTCGAAGTCGATGCTGATGAACGCGCGCATCGGCCAGCGCATGGTCGACGGCTGCATGCACACCGAGCAGCGCGCGGCCACCCAAGCCGCCGAGGCGGCCGGTCGCAAACCGTAGCGCGCGGGAGAGCCTGGCACGCCCGAGGCAGGCTCGGTTACGAGTTGGCGAGCGAGCGCCACCGAGCTGACGGCTCGCTTGTGCGCAGCGGGTGCAGACGGATTCGCTTGTATCGAGGTGCGCTTGTGTGAGAAGTGACACGGGCGTATTCGCGCGTATTCGTGCGCCGAAGCAACTTGCAACCCCTTCAACCCAGGTGCCGCCGAAAGAATGGATCTCACCCGTGCTTCCCTCAAGGAGAGATCCAATGAAACGCCTGTCAATCGCCATTGCCGCAGTGGTGGGTGTGTCGATCGCGGCACCCCTGAGCGTGTCGGCTCAATCGGCCAAGCAGCATGCCGCAGCGCTGTCGCCGGAGCAGTTGAGTGCCGCCGACCGCGTGTTCCTCGGCCAGTCGCGCTGCGAATTCAACCAGTCGGTCAACGTGGCTGCCGTGCCGGGCCAGAAGGGCTGGTTCAACGTCGAGTTCAAGGGCAAGTCGTATCTGATGGTTCCTGAGGCGACGACCACCGGTGCCGTCCGCCTCGAGGACAAGAAGAACGGCATGATGTGGCTGCAGATCGCCAACAAGTCGATGCTGATGAACAGCAAGATCGGCCAGCGCATGGTCGACAACTGCGTGCATCCGAACCAGCGCACCTGATCGAACCCGTTGCAGCGAGAGCCCCGCATCGCGCGGGGCTCTTCTTTTCTGCCCTCGCGCGCGAAAGGCACCGCGCCTGCCCAGGACACCCGCACGCGGGTCCTCGACATCTGTTATGCTGCACCGCAGCATCGTTCTGGTGCAACCTCGTTTTGCCCCTGACTTCAACCTTCAACCTCCTCTACATGATCAACGTCCTTCTCGCCATCGTGCCGCTCGGCCTTGCCACCGGCGCCCTCGTCTGGACCATGAGTTCCGGCGCTCGCGAACAGCAGCGCTCGGACAAGTGGGCCGAACAGTGGATGCGTGACAACGGCTGATACGCGCGCCTGGTCCGATCGGTTGCGGCGCACGCCGGCCACCGATCGGTCAGCGAAGCCCGCCTCCCCGGCGGGCTTTTTCTTTTCTCGCGCCCCCGCCGGCACATCGGGGCGATGACATCTGCAACGCGATTCGCGGCGGCATGCCCGGCGCATGTCTTATATAAGACTTAGAATCGCTGCGAGACCGCCGGAGAACGAATGCCATGCTCGATGCCTACCGCCAACATGCCGCCGAACGCGCCGCGCTCGGCATTCCGCCGCTGCCGCTGTCCGCGCAGCAGACCGCCGAGCTGATCGAGTTGGTCAAGCGGCCGCCGCCCGGCGAAGCGGCGTTCCTGCTCGACCTGCTCGAGCAGCGGGTGCCGCCGGGCGTCGACGATGCCGCCAAGGTGAAGGCGTCGTTCCTCGCGGCGGTGGCGCACGGCGACATCGGGGTGGACCTGATCCCGAGACGACGAGCCACCGAACTTCTCGGCACGATGGTCGGTGGGTACAACGTCAAGCCGTTGATCGACCTGCTCGACGAGGCCGACGTCGGTGCCACCGCGGCGGCGGCGCTGAAGAAGACGCTGCTGATGTTCGACTACTTCCACGACGTGGCGCAGAAGGCTGGAGTCGGCCACGCGCTGGCGCTCGACGTGATGCGTTCATGGGCCGACGCCGAGTGGTTCACGTCGCGCACGGAGGTCGCGCGCTCGATCACCGTCACGGTGTTCAAGGTGCCCGGAGAGACGAACACCGACGACCTCTCGCCCGCGCCGGACGCGTGGAGCCGCCCCGACATTCCGCTGCATGCGCTGGCAATGCTGAAGAACGCGCGCGCCGGCGCGCCGTTCATGCCGGAAGACGACGGCAAGCGCGGCCCGATCGGCTTCATCGAAGCGCTCAAGAAGAAGGGCCACCTGGTCGCCTACGTCGGCGACGTGGTCGGCACCGGCAGTTCGCGCAAGAGCGCGACCAACAGCGTGATCTGGGCCACCGGGCAGGACATCCCGTACGTGCCCAACAAGCGTTTCGGCGGCGTCACGCTGGGCGGCAAGATCGCGCCGATCTTCTTCAACACGCAGGAGGACTCCGGCGCGCTGCCGATCGAGGTCGACGTGACGAAGCTCGAGATGGGCGACGTGATCGAAGTGCGCCCCTACGACGGCCAGATCGTCAGGGGCGGCGCGATCGTCGCAACGTTTCGGCTGAAGAGCGACGTGCTGCTCGACGAAGTGCGTGCCGGCGGACGCATCAACCTGATCATCGGCCGTTCGCTCACCGCCAGGGCCCGCGAGTTCCTCCGCCTCGGCCCGTCGACGGCGTTCCGCCTGCCGCGCGCCCCGCAAGCCAGCAGCAAGGGTTTCACGCTGGCGCAGAAGATGGTGGGCCGCGCCTGCGGCCTGGCCGCCGGTCAGGGGGTTCGACCCGGCACCTACTGCGAGCCGAGGATGACCACGGTGGGTTCGCAGGACACCACCGGCCCGATGACGCGCGACGAGCTGAAGGACCTTGCCTGCCTGGGCTTCTCGGCCGACCTGGTGATGCAGAGCTTCTGTCACACGGCGCCGTATCCGAAGCCGGTGGACATCAAGACGCATCGCGAACTGCCCGCATTCATGAGCGATCGCGGCGGCGTGTCGCTGCGCGTCGGCGACGGCGTGATCCACTCGTGGCTCAACCGCCTGCTGCTGCCCGACACCTGCGGCACCGGCGCCGACTCGCACACGCGGTTCCCGATCGGCATCAGCTTTCCGGCCGGCTCCGGGCTGGTCGCGTTCGCCGCCGCCACCGGCGTCATGCCGCTGGACATGCCCGAGAGCGTGCTGGTGCGCTTCAAGGGCCGCATGCAGCCGGGCATCACGCTGCGCGACCTGGTGCATGCCATTCCCCACGCCGCGATCCAGCAAGGCCTGCTGACGGTGGCCAAGCAGGGCAAGAAGAACGTCTTCTCGGGTCGCATCCTCGAGATCGAGGGCCTGCCGGACCTGAGAGTCGAGCAGGCGTTCGAACTCTCCGACGCCAGCGCAGAGCGCTCGGCCGCCGGCTGCACGGTGAGGCTCAACCGCGAGCCGGTGATCGAGTACCTGAGGAGCAACGTGGTGCTGATGAAGCACATGATCGCCAGCGGCTACCAAGACGCGCGCACGCTGCAGCGACGCATCCAGGCCATGGAGGCCTGGCTGGCCGACCCGCAACTGCTCGAGGCTGACCGCGACGCCGAGTACGCCGCGGTGATCGAGATCGACCTCGACCGGCTCACGGAGCCGGTGCTGTGCTGCCCCAACGACCCCGACGATGCCAAGCTGCTGAGTGAAGTGGCCGGCACGAAGATCGACGAGGTGTTCATCGGCTCGTGCATGACCAACATCGGCCACTTCCGCGCGGCCAGCAAGCTGCTGGAGGGCCGGCGCGACATTCCGGTGAAGCTGTGGGTGGCGCCACCCACGAAGATGGACGCCGCCGAGCTGACCAAGGAAGGCCACTACGGCGTGTTCGGCGCCGCCGGGGCGCGCACCGAGATGCCCGGCTGCAGCCTGTGCATGGGCAACCAGGCGCAGGTGCGCGAGGGCGCCACCGTGGTCTCCACCAGCACCCGCAACTTTCCCAACCGACTGGGCCGCAACACCAGCGTCTACCTGGCCTCCGCCGAGCTGGCGGCGATCGCGTCGAAACTCGGCCGCCTGCCGACGCTCGACGAATACCGCTCCGAGATGGGCGTGATCGACGCCGACGCGCGCCAGGTCTACCGCTACCTGAACTTCGATCAGATCGCCGAGTACGTCGAGGCCGCTGGCACCGCGACGGTCTGAGGCGCATCGCGCGGCGCGGCGGCGGAGCGCCGCCTCCGAGCGACGCTGCCGTAGCATGGCTGCCTCGTGGACGACGGGAAGGCCGATGGCGTGAACGGTGCCGAATCGCTGGTTGCCACGCTCGCCGCCAACGGCGTCGAGCTGTGCTTCGCCAATCCGGGCACGTCGGAGATGCACTTCGTGGCCGCGCTCGACCGCATCGCCGGTCCGCGTTGCGTGCTCGGGCTGTTCGAAGGCGTGGTCACCGGCGCGGCCGATGGCTACTACCGCATGACGGGCAAACCGGCCGCCACGCTGCTGCATCTCGGGCCGGGTCTGGCCAACGGCCTGGCCAACCTGCACAACGCAAAGAAGGCGCGCTCGGCGATCGTCAACATCGTCGGCGACCATGCGCGCGACCACGCCCGCTTCGAGTCGCCGCTGAAGAGCGACATCGAAGCCATCGCGCGGCCGGTCTCGCACTGGGTGCGCACGTCGGCCAGCGCGCGCGACGTCGCGTTCGACGGGGCGCAGGCCGTGGCCGCCACGCGCGACGGCGCGCTGGGCTGCATCGCGACCCTGGTGCTGCCCGCCGACACCGCGTGGGGCCCCGGCGGCGAGCCGGTGCAGGCATCGCCACCGGCGGCGCCGGCCGGTCCCGACGCCGATGCGGTGAAGGCCGCGGCCCGGGCCCTGCATGCGGCAGGGGAGCGCGCGGTGCTGCTGGTGGGCGCGGGCGGCGTCGGTGAACGCGCGGCCGCGCTCGCCGCCGCGGTCGCCCGCAAGACCGGATGCCGCGTGATGGCGGAGTTCTACAGTCCGCGCACGCCTGGTGGTCGCGGCCGCGTTCGCATCGAGCGGCTGCCCTATGCCGTGGACGCTGCGATCGAGCGGCTCAAGGGTGTCGAATGCCTCCTGCTGGCCGGCGCAGCGGAACCGATCTCGTTCTTCGCCTATCCGGGCAAGCCGCACCAGCTCAAGCCACCGGGCTGCAGCGTGCTGCAACTGGCCGAGGCGCGCAGCGACGTGCCCGCCGTGCTGCAGGCGCTGTGCGACGAACTCGATGCGGCACCCGGCGCCGTCCCCGCGCCGGCCGCACCGGTGGGCCTCGACGCCGTGCGGGCGTCCCCGACGCTGGACGCCGACGCGATCGGTCACGCGCTGGTGTCGCTGTTGCCGGAGCAGGCAGTCGTGATCGACGAAGCGGTCACCTCGGGCCGGGCGTTCGGCAGCCGTTTCGCGGCCGCGGCGCCACACGACTGGCTGCCGGTGATGGGTGG
>DATIFD010000218.1:0-7693 GCA_035455385.1 Burkholderiaceae bacterium | reverse complement strand
CGCGAGCGCTTCGGGCAGGCTCTCCCGAACGCCCATCATCTGCTCCATGAAGCGACGGTTCACCTGGTAGCCCGGGAGCACCGCCACCAGCCGGTACCAGTTGTACAGGTTGTAGTAGACGCGCCCTCGCACCAGACCGAGCATGCAGCAGAACATATCGGAGCGGGCCTCGATCGCCTCCCGCGGAACGCCCACCAGCCGGCAGAACTCGCGGTACACGCTTTCGTAGGCGCGGCGTGCGAAAGAGAACGTCAGCGGCATCGTGATGCCGCTGTAGCTTTCGATGATGTTGGCGTTGTCCCACAGCGCGCGCTGCGCATCCGGATCGATGCGCTCGCCAAGGGTGGTGATCGGCCGGGCCTGCAGCAGAAAGAGAACGCCTCGCCCGATGGTCCACTCGATGTCCTGAGGGCGGCCGAACTGCGCTTCGGCCCGCCGGGCGAGGTCGGCAACCGCCCGCACCTGCGCATCGGTCAACGATGGCGACGCCGCGCGCTCGGGCGGCAGCGGCACGCTGCAGATGCCCTCCGGCGCTGTCGCGTCGGCCCGGTGCATGACGCGCTTGGCCTCCACGGTGCGCTCGATGATCTCGCCGGCGCGATCGACTCGCCATGTGTCGGCAGCCGTTTCGCCGGAGACCAGCGAGCTGCACAGTCCCGGCACCGCCCCGACGACCGCGATCGCGCGTCGCCCGGACACGGGGTCGGCGCTGAATGCAACGCCGGACACGTCGCCGTCGATCATTCGCTGAACGATCACTGCTGGGGCACCCGCCAATGGGTCCAATCCGGCTTCGCGGCGATAGGACATGAGCCGCTCGCTGAAGCCCGAAGCCCACACTTCGACGACCTTCTTTGGCACCTTGCCGCGCGCGACCGCCAGCGCGCTTTCGAGTTGTCCGGCAAAGGACAGGGTGGCGCTGTCCTCCTCGAGGGCAGAGGAGCGCACCGCGAAGACCTCGTCCCCCTGCCCGAGCTGCGCCAGGGCGGCGTCGATCTGGGCGGCAACTTCCTCGGCCATGTTCATGCTCAGCACGAGGCGCCGCGCATCGGACGGACCTGACGCCGAGCGCATCGGTGTCGAAACACTCGCCTCGAACGCGGACGGCAGCACGACGAACCACTCGGGGATCGGCAGATCGACCTGCTCCAGGTTGGCCAGTGCGCGCGCTTTCCCGCCGATCGGGCTAGAAGGCTCGACCTCCTGCGGAAAGACGATGTGCTTCACCCGGTCAATTCCGAATGCGCAGCCAGGCGCTCACACCGAGCGCGAGGTAGACGACCACCAGCCAGATGCCCGACATCGCCAGGAACGACTTCCCGCGCCCGGGTCTCGGATCGGCCACGAACCAGGCTCCGACTCCCATCGCCAGGCCAATCACCGATGCCGTCAGACTCAGCGTGAGCACAAGTGCGTCGACGTGACGCGCGGCAAGCGCCGCGAATGCGCCCGCCAAGGCCATTGCCGCGAGCCAGGCCATGGCCGCTCGCCGCCTGCCCCACAGCGCGCTGTACGTCTCAACGCCTTGCTGCTCGTCCGCGGGCGATCGGATCTTGCGTCCGATCTCGAAGACGCAAAAACTCATGTAGCTCATCGCGCCGAGCCAAAGCAGCGGCGCCGTCATCGCCTGCACGCCCGCGCATGTCGCGACATAGCCGACGATGAGGGGAACCACCACCATGTGCGAGGCCAGGTACGCGAGCGGGTGCGCCTTCAACCATCGGGATGCGAAGAACTCCACCCCCATCAGGGCAGAGTACGCCCACACCACGACGAGCGCGATCAGCACGTGCGTCCCGAGAAGTGCCGAGGCGATGGCCTGAACTACCGCCGCGACGACCCCAAGCCGGCCGAGGCTGCGCAGCGTGACGATGCCGCGCGGAACCGGCCGATAAGGCCGGAAACGCAGATCCTCCGAGAAGTCCTTGAACTCGTCGAGGATTCGAAGCTGCAGAAAGAACAAGAGCACGACCGCGAAGGCGACCGCAAGCGCCACGGGTGGCCCGCGCTGGCCCTGCACCGCCCACGAGTAGGCGAAGCTCGACCCCGAAAAGACGGCGATGACCGGAGCATGCAGCGGAAGCGGGAATCGCTCGCGGAAGTACAGGCGCCAGCGCGTGGCGAAGCTCAAGCTCCCGATGAATCGGTCCGCGTGGCTGCGCATGTTCTCCTCCAGGTGCCGGGGCAATCCGGACTGGGCTCATGCTTGTCGTGTTTCGGGTCAGCGCCTTGCCCGCTGCCCGCGGCTGTCGACCCGACTTTCAGGCAGGATCGACTCGTGACGCTTGACAGGAATCAATCGAGCACGATCTTGTGTGCAGCCCTTTCACGCCGCCTCGAGCGAGCGCAGGCTGGCCTCGATCGCCGCGGCCGTGGCCACGGGCTTTTCCATCGGGAACAGGTGGCTGCCGTCGAGCATCATCACGCGGCCGGCCGCGACGCGCTGCGTCATCGCCAGGCCGACCTGGCGCGTCTCCACCGACTGCAGGCCGCCGATGAACGCGACCGGGCACTTCAGCGGATGCCGCGCCAGCAGCCGGTCGAGGTTGTCGGGCAGCGTGTTGTAGATGCGGGTCTCGACGTCGCGGTCGAAGCTGAGTGCGCGCGCGCCGCCTTCGTCGTGCGTGCCGTGCGCCACGTAGTCGTGCAGCACCTGCGGATCCCAGTGCGCGAACGCCTTCTTGTGGCGAAAGTGCTCGAGCGCCTCGGCCTGCGACGCCCAGCGGTTCTTGCGCTTGCGGCTCACCGCGCCCGGCGAGATCGAGCCCACGAGCGGTGTCTTCTTGATCGCGCCGAAGGCCTGCGCCTTCCAGCCGCCCAGCAGCGGCGAGTCGATCAGCAGCACGCCGCGCGCCAGCCTGGGGTGGCGCGCCGCGCACATCACGCTGACGATGCCGCCGAGCGAGTGGCCCACCAGCCACGCCGGCTCGCCGGCCTTGTCGACCTCGCGCTCGGCGAAGTCGTGCAGCTGCTGCACCAGGTGCGGCCAGTTGTCGGTGACCGGGTAGCGCGGGTCGTGGCCGTAGCGCTCGACCGCGCGCACCGTGAAGCCGCGGGAGCGCAGGCTCTTGAAGAGCACGCCGTAGGTCGAGGCCGGAAAGCTGTTGGCGTGCGAGAAGACGATCAGGGACAAGGTCGGCGATTCGATGTGACGGCGGGCAATGATAGGCGGCGCAGTGCGTCGGAACCGCACGGGCACGCTCGGGCGCAGCGTCGCGCGGCTCGGCCGCGTTAGGCCTGTGCAGCCGATGTGCTGCGCGTCGCGCTGGCGCGGCGGGCGACGACGTAGCTCAGCGCGATCAGTGCCACCACCGACAGCCCGATGGCCAATTCCTTGCCCTCGAGAACACCGTCGAACCAGCCCGAGGCCATGCGCGCGGCGCCCAGGGCTGCCACCAGCAAGCTCACGCCGGCGACCGCCATCGTCATCACCCGCGACGCCACGACCGCCAGTCGGTCGGTGCGGTCGATCAGCCGCGAGATCCACCAGCCATTGACGCCGTCGCTGACGAGCATGCCCAGCACGAACACCAAGCCCAGCGTCAGGGCATGCGACACGCCGCCGAACCGCACCGCCATCATGGCGAACAGGGCGGACTGGCTCAGCGTGTCGAACGACAGCGCGAACAGGGCGCCGACGCCCATGACGGCCGCGGCGCTCGACCCGCGCCCCGGGCGGCCGAGCACACGATCGACCAGCCGGCCGCGCACCGCGACCAACGGCACCGCCGCGTCGACCGGTGCCCGCGCCACGGCGCGCAGGTTCACCACGCCGATCAGCAGCAGGAAGCCGATCGAGATGCCGCCACCGACGGCGTCGAACCACGCGGGCGGCATCCACCGGGCCCCCAGCGCGCCGGCCAGCGCGGCAATCGAGAGCACCACCGCGCCATGCCCGATCGAGAACAGCGCACCGCAATAGCGCGCATGGGCCTGGCGCCGGCGCGCGCTGACCCGGGTCAGTCCGTCGATGGCCGCCAGGTGGTCGGCGTCGAGGCCGTGGCGCATGCCGAGCAGGAGCACCAGCGCACAGAGCGCACCCCAATCGGCCGGGACGTCTTGCATGAGGCTGCGCTTTCCGCTTCCGGTATGAAGTTTCCGTGGATTGTCATACACATTCCGTGCCTGGGTCGCAGCGCGCACGGCATGGCGGGGCCCTCGGCCGATGGGGCATCGGCGCAGGCCCCCAGGGCTGTGCGGGTCGGCCCTCAGACGCCGGAAGGGCTGGCCTTCCTGCGCATCGCGCGCTCGGCCGGATGCACCGTGGCGGGCTCCAGGTGCGCATGGCCATGCGCACGTCGCACCGCCATGGGGATCAGGTGCAGATTGCCGTGGCTGACCCCGGGCTGCGCGATGACGGAGTCGGCGAAGGCGCGCACGGCCGACGTCTTGCCGTGAAGGATCATGGTCTCGATGCAGTGGTCGTGGTCGAGGTGCGCGTGCGTGGTCGACACGGTGAGCTCGTGGTGGTGATGCTGCAGGTCGGTCAGGCGCGACGCCAGCTGGCGTTGATGGTGGTTGTAGACGTAGCTCAGCGTCGCGATGCACGGCTCGTCGGGGCGCTCGTGCAGCCTCGCGTTGCCGAGGTCCTGACGCAGCAGGTCGCGGAAGGCTTCGGAGCGGTTCTCGTAGCCGCGCCTGCGCACCAGGTCTTCGAACGCATCGGCCAGTTTGTCGTCCAGCGACATCGTCAGGCGCTTCATCGGTGTGCGACGAGGGTGGCGTGTGCCGCTAGTCTGACATCAGCGGCCGGCCCGTGCCCGCACGGCGCGATGCCCCTCTGCAGCATCGCGCGCGCGTGTGCCAGACTCGCCAGCAGGTGCCGCTTCGGCGCCGCCCCCCCCCGCAACACGATGAAGTCACTCGGCCAGCGCGCAGACGGCCTGCGCCTCGAGCGCATGCGGGCCTCGCGCCTGTGGTCCGGCGAGGCATTCCGCAACATCCACCCGCTGCTCCCGGGTCTGCGCGACACGACGGTGCCGCGGCCGTCGCTGCGCGACTTCCTGTGCTCCGACGGCCGACGCGTGCCGCCGGGGCCGCTGCCGTCGGTGAGTCCGGTCGAGGCTTGGCGCCGCCCTGCCGCCAGCGGGCTGCGCGCCACCTGGCTCGGGCACTCGACGGTGTTGATCGAGATCGACGGCCTGCGCGTGCTGACCGATCCCGTCTGGGGCCCGCGCGCATCGCCTTCGCGGTTCGCCGGGCCGAAGCGCTTTCAGCCGGTGCCGGTGCCGCTGCGTGCGCTGCCGCCGGTGGACCTGGTGCTGATCTCGCACGACCACTACGACCACCTCGACCACCCGACGATCCGCGAACTCGCGCGGCTGCCGGTGCCGTTCGTCACGTCGCTCGGCGTCGGCGCGCACCTGGAGGCGTGGGGCGTGCCGCCGCAGCGCATCGTCGAGCTCGACTGGTGGGAGTCGACCACGTTGCCGGGCGCCGACCTCACGATCCATGCCGCGCCGTCGCAGCATTTCTCCGGCCGCGGCTTGAGGGATCGCAACGCCACGCTGTGGTCGTCGCTCGTCATCGAGTCGCCGCGGCACCGCGTGTTCTTCAGCGGCGACACCGGGCTGACGACCGAGTACACCGCGATCCGCGAACGCTGGGGTCCGTTCGACCTGGTCATGCTCGAGGTGGGTGCGTTCCATCCGTCGTGGGGCGACATCCACCTCGGGCCCGAGCATGCGCTCGAGGCCCACGCGCTGCTCGGCGGCGGCAGCTTCCTGCCGGTGCACTGGGGCACGTTCGCGCTGGCGATGCACGCCTGGGACGAGCCGGCCGAGACGCTGCTCGCCCTGGGCCCGAAGCGCGGCGCGCAGCTGTTGATGCCGCGCCTCGGTGAACCGGTGGAGCCGGCCCACGGACACGCGCTGACGCCGTGGTGGCGTGGCGCCGAGGCACCGGCGCACGCACCCGCGCCGGCGGTCCCCGCCGAGGTGACGGCAATCCCGAAGTCGATGCCCTGGCCGCTGGATTAGGGCCTGTTCACACCGTGGCGCTGACGCGCTGGTGCGTGGACAGCCGTGCCGTCAGTCTGCTCCGCGCGGCCCGGCCGCCGGGTTCACGGAGGTGGCCACCGGGTCGCGACGGCGTGCCGCTCAGCGGTCGCTGCGCGCCGACGAGATCAGCACATCGGCGCTGCCTTCGGCCAGCACGTGGTGCGTGACGCTGCCCAGCAGCAGGTCGACCGCCATCGACGTGCCGTGCTTGCCCACCGCGATCAGGTCGCAGTCGAACTCCTGCTCCTTCTCGACCAGCCTGAACGACGGGTCGCCTTCGACGACGCAAGCCTGCCACTGCGCCGGACGCAGCCCCGTGCGCTCGGCCAGCGCATGCAGGCGCCGCGTCGTCTCCGCGCGGGCCTGCTCGCGGTACAGGGCCACCCGCGACTCTTCGACGCCGGCCAGCCGCAGCTTGTCCTCATAGGGCACCTGGAACACGCTGGCCAGCACCAGATCGGCGCGCGGCGCGGCCCAGCGCGCGAGCGCCAGCGCACCATCGGACCACGGCGAGAAGTCGATCGCCACCAGCGCGCGGCGATAGTGCTCGTGCGGCGTCTGGCGCACCGCGAGCACCGGACGCGTGGATCTGCGCATCAGGCGCTCGGCGGTGGTGCCGAGCACCAGGCGGCGCATGAACCCGGCGCCGCGGGCGCCGAGCGCGATCAACCGCGCGTCGAGCCGATCGGCCTCCTGCAGCGCCGTGTCGAGCACCGCGCCTTCCTTCACCACGGTGTCGATCGGCATCGCGCCCGGGGTCTGCAACCGGAGGCCGAGCTCGCGCAACTGCCGCCGCGCGTCGTCCAGCAGCTGGCCCTCCAGCGACGTGCCGACTCCGAGCCAGCCACGCAATTGTTCGAGACCGCTGCCTGGCACGACATGAAGCAACGTCAGCGTCGCCGACGACTCGGCGGCGATGCGCGCGGCGCGGTCGGCCGCATGGCGCGCGTGCGCGGAGAAATCCGTGGCGGCGAGGATCGCCGGCGCCCCACTCATCGGCGGGCGCCGGGCGGGCAGCCGGGCTCGGTCATCGCGTGAACCTCCATGGGTGGGATCACCACCCGCGATTCGGCACGCGGGCGTGGATCGCCTTCGACGTCGTCGGCCACGCCAGCGTGCGACCGAAGGAACTTCCGAGCACAACCGTACCTCAGGAGCTGCGGGCATTCAACCCATGCGGCGCCTGCGGCGTGAACCCGCGGCCGGCCTGCCGGCGCCGGTCGCCTAGACTCGCGGCCGATGTCGCTCGCCCTGTTGTTGCTGCTGCCGTTCGCCGGCTGCATCGTTGCGGCGCTGCTGCCGACCAACGCGCGCAACCTCGAATCGTCGTTCGCCGCGGTGGTGGCATTGGCGGTCGCGGTGCCGCTGGCCATGCTCTACCCCGGCGTGCGCGACGGTGGCGTCCTCGTCGATCGCGTCGCCTGGCTGCCGGGCCTGGGCGTCGATCTGGTGGTGCGCCTCGACGGCTTCGCGTGGATGTTCGCGATGCTGGTCACCGGCATCGGCGCGCTGGTCGCGCTGTACGCGCGCTACTACATGTCGCCGGACGACCCGGTGCCGCGCTTCTTCTCGCTGTTCCTCGCGTTCATGGGCGCCATGCTCGGGCTGGTGATGTCGGGAAACCTCGTTCAGCTCGTCGTGTTCTGGGAGCTGACGAGCCTCGTCTCGTTCCTGCTGATCGGCTACTGGCACCA
>DATIFD010000217.1:0-5237 GCA_035455385.1 Burkholderiaceae bacterium | reverse complement strand
TGGCCGCGCTCAACCCGCTGCACGCGATCGGTTTCGCGATGGCGCAGCCGCTGATCACCTTCATCGCGCTGGGCGCCGTCGTGCTGGTGGTCACGGGCGGCGAGGCGCTGTACGCCGACCTCGGACACTTCGGCAAGCGGCCGATCCGCATCGCCTGGTATGGCGTGGTGATGCCGGCGCTGGTGATCAACTATTTCGGCCAGGGCGCGGTGCTGCTGGCCGACGCCGCGGCTGTCGAGAACCCGTTCTACCTGATGGCCCCACGCTGGGCACAGCTGCCGCTGGTGGTGCTGGCCACGGCGGCCACCGTGATCGCGTCGCAGGCCTTGATCACCGCGGCGTTCTCGGTCACCAAGCAGGCGATCCAGCTCGGGCTGCTGCCCCGCATGAACATCCTGCACACCTCGGTGCGCGACACCGGGCAGATCTACGTGCCGTTCATCAACTGGAGCCTGTTCGTCTTCATCGTGCTGGCGGTGATGCTGTTCAAGACGTCCTCCAGCCTGGCCAACGCGTACGGCATCGCGGTGACGCTGGACATGACGATCACCACCGTGATGACCTTCTTCGTCGTGCGCTACGGCTGGAAATTCCCGCTCGCGCTGTGTCTGCTCGCCACCGGCTTCTTCTTTGTCGTCGACCTCACTTTCTTCCTGTCCAACACGCTCAAGCTGATGGCCGGCGGCTGGTTCCCGATCGTCATCGGCATCGGCATGTTCACGCTGATGCTCACGTGGAAGCAAGGTCGCAAGCTGATGAGTGACCGGCTGCGCGACGACGCGATCGAACTGAAGGGCTTTCTCGATGCGGTGTTCGTGAGCCCGCCGACGCGCGTGCCCGGCACAGCGGTGTTCCTGGTGGCCGAGCCCGGGCTGACGCCCAACGCGCTGATGCACAACCTGAAGCACAACAAGGTGCTGCACGAGCACAACTTGTTCGTCACCGTCAAGCACCACGAGGTGCCGTGGATCGGCTTCAACCAGCGGATCAGCATCGAGCCGCTCGGCCACGACTGCTGGCAGGTGACGCTGAACTTCGGCTTCAAGAACGACCCCGACGTGCCCGAGGCGCTGGAGCTGCTGGCGCACCGCGGCATTCCGTTGCCCGAGATGGACACCAGTTACTTCCTCAGCCGAGACATCGTGATGCCGTCGCTGGGCAAGGGCATGGCACTGTGGCGGGAGAAGCTGTTCGCCAGCATGCACCGCAACGCCGCGGCCGCGGCCGACTTCCTCAACCTGCCGAGCAACCGCATCGTCGAGCTCGGCGCCAAGGTGGAGATTTGAAGGACTGCCCCCGGCCGTGGGCGGCAGCCCCCCGCGGGGGCACGAATCGCGTCCGGGCAACCCGTACGCGATTCGCCCGGCCCTGAGAGACCGCCCCTGGTCGCCCCTGGCGACCTGTCCCAGTGGGACGTTCATGTCCGCGCAGCGGCGGGTGTTGCGCCATTGCCCGACAATGCCGCGCCATGAGCCTGCTCTTCGTCGCCGACCCGCTGGAGGCGTTCAAGCCCTACAAGGACAGTACCTTCGCGATGATGCGCGAGGCGGCGCGGCGCGGCCATGAACTTTGGGCCTGCGAAGCCGCCGACCTGGTGTGGCGCAAGGGCGCGCGCGTCGTCGCCCGCCGCGCCCGCGCGATCACGTTGACCGGCGATGCCGAGGCCTGGTTCGACGTGGTGTCCGAGCGCGAGCTCGCGCTGGCCGACACGCGCGCGGTGCTGATGCGCAAGGACCCGCCGTTCGACGCCGAGTACTTCTATGCCACCCACCTGCTGCAGCAGGCCGAGCGAGAAGGTGCGCGGGTGTTCAACAGGCCGGCCGCGCTGCGCGATCACCCCGAGAAACTGGCGATCCTGGAGTTCCCGCAGTGGATCCCCCCGACGCTGGTCACGCGCAGCGAACAGGCCGTGCGCGCCTTTCATGCCGAGCACCGGGAGATCATTGTCAAGCCGCTCGACGGCATGGGCGGCATGGGCATCTTCCGCGTCGGCGCCGATGGCATGAACCTCGGTGCCATCGTCGAGACCATCGGCAGCCACGGCAAGACGACGGTGATGGTGCAGCGCTTCCTGCCCGAGATCGTGCATGGCGACAAGCGAGTGCTGCTGATCGACGGCGAACCGGTGCCGTACTGCCTGGCGCGCATCCCCCAGGGCGGCGAGGTGCGCGGCAACCTCGCTGTCGGCGGCAAGGGCGTGGCGCAGCCGTTGAGTGCGCGCGACTGCGAGATCGCACACGCGCTCGGGCCGGTCTTGCGCGCACGCGGGTTGCTGCTGGTGGGGCTGGACGTGATCGGCGAACACCTCACCGAGATCAACGTCACCAGCCCCACCTGCTTCCAGGAGATCGCGCAGCAGGCGGGGTTCGACGTCGCCGGCATGTTCGTCGATGCGCTCGAGCGTGCGCTGGCCTCGTGAGCGAGCCAGGTAGCACTGCTGGCGCGGCGTGGCAAGACGGGTCGCTCGACGCGCTGCTGGAGGCGGTGCTGTCGACGCCGCGGCTGCGCCTGGAGCCGCAGCGCGAGGGTCATGCCGAAGGGCTGTTCCCGCTGCTCGCGGACCCGAGGCTGTACACGCACATCCCACTCGAGCCGCCGGCGTCGCTGCAGGCGTTGCGTGAGCGCCTGGCGCGCCTGAGCGCGCGGCGCTCGCCCGATGGCGGCGAGCTGTGGCTCAACTGGGTCATGTGCGACGCCCGCGATGGCGCGTTCGTGGGCCGCGTGCAGGCGACCGTGCGCGCGAAGCGGCCGGCCTACCTGGCCTACGAAGTGTTTCCGGCGCACTGGCACCGAGGCTATGCCCTCGAGGGCTGCACCCGGGTCATCCGGTGGCTGATCGACGAGCTCGACGTCGCCGAGTTCAGTGCCGAGGTCGATGCGCTCAATGCGGCGTCGCTGCGGCTGCTCGATCGGCTCGGCTTTGAGCGGGTGGCGTTCCGCGCCGCGGCCGACACCTTCAAGGGCCGCGTCAGCGACGAGTGGTCCTGGCGTCTCGAGGCTGCGGCATTCCAGCCAACTGCCGTTGCCAGGGGACCGCTGCGATGACTCAGCGCATGCCGACGCGCGCCCTCGTGCTGCTGGCGATCCTCACGCTGGTGTGGGGCACCAACTGGCCGCTGTTTCCGCTGGCCACGCGCGAGGTCTCGGTGTGGACCTTCCGCGCCGTCTCGGTGTTCGTCGCCGGTGCCGCGCTGCTGATCGTGGCACGGCTGCGCGGGCAATCGCTGGCGATCGAACGGCGCCACTGGCGCACCATCGTCGTGGCCACGTTCTTCTACCTGGTGGTGTGGAACATCGCGAGCACCTACTCCGCACTGCTGATTCCGTCGGGGCAGTCGGCGGTGCTCGGCTTCACGATGCCGCTGTGGTCGGCGCTGATCGCCTGGGCCGTGCTGGGCGAGCGCCTGAGTGCGCGGCTGATTGCGGCGATCGTGCTCGGCGCCGCCTCCGTGGCGCTGCTGATGTGGAAGAGCTTTCCGGTCTATGCGCAGGCGCCGCTCGGGCTGGGGCTCGGCCTGCTGGCCGGCATCGGCTGGGCCGTCGGCACGCTGATCCTGCAGCGTGGCCGCGTCACGGCGCCGGCCACCGTGCTGACCGGATGGCAGTTGCTGATCACCGCGGTACCCACCGCGATCGGTGCGCTCGTGTTCGGCGATCACCACTGGTTCGTGCCGTCGTGGCAGTCGATCCTGCTGATCGGCTACATCGCGCTGGTGCCGATGAGCATCGGCAACCTGTGCTGGTTCTCGATCGTCGGCCTGCTGCCCGCGGCGGTGGCGGGCCTGTCGTCGATCCTGGTGCCGGTGGTGGCGATGATCGCCGGCGCGTGGGTGCACGGCGAGCCGCTCGGTCCGGTGCAGTGGCTGGCGATGGCCTGCAGCGCCGCCGCGCTTTCGCTGGCGCTCGTCAAGCCGGCGCCGCGGCCGGCGGCAGAGCGCGGCTAGAGTCGGGCGCCGGGGCGCGCGCCGCGGCTGCGCAGCCAGCCATCGGGCGATGCGGCCGCCGGATGCATGCGGCTGACGATCAGCCCGCCTTGCAGGTACAGCGCGTTGAGCAGGCGCATCGCGCGCTCGCGGTCGAGGCCGGGCCAGGCTGCGATCTCCCGCAGGTTGCAGGTGTGCCGGCGCAAGCGGTTGATGGCGGTGCCGAGGATGCTGGGCATCTCCAGCCCGCGCAGGCTCACACCGGGGGCGACCCGGTACGCCGCGATGCCGTCGATCTCGGGCAGCAGCCGGTCGCGAGCGCCGCGCAACGCCATCTCCCACAGCAGCGGCGCCAGCGGCGAATACATCTGCAGTTCGCCCACCAGCGACGACTCGGGATGGCCGGGCGCGCGCAGCATCGCCGGCTCGACCTGCATCACCTGCAGTTCGTTGAGCCGGCTGGCCAGGAACTGCGGCATCGTCACCGGGCAATGCACCAGCCGCTCGGCCGGGAACAGCGTCAGCGGCACCACGCGGTCGGTCCACTGCAGGTTCACCGTCAGTGGATAGGCGTGGCGCAGGCACGCTGCCAGCACGTCGAGCAGTTCGGTTTGCCGGCCGTCGCGCTCGAAGCGCACGAGATCCTGCATCAGCGAGGGGCTCAGCGACGTCAGCCGGGTCGACGTGGTGTCGACGCTGCCCACGCGCACCAGGTCGTCCAGGTACCGCTGGAAGGCGCTCACCCGCATCAGATCGGGCTCGCCAAGGGGCAGGGTCGATTGAAACATCGGCTTTGGTACGGAATGTTACAGCCCCGGTGCGGCCTTGGGCGGGCGATTTGCGCTGGAAGAGGCGGCCTGATGCCGCAAGGCGTCCCGCGCGCGCTCGAACGCGCGCCAGAAGCGCGCGTCCTGAGCGCTGGCGAAGTTGACGCGCATCAGCGTGCTCGCGCGCGACGGCACGTGGAACAGGCGCCCAGGCGCCACCAGCCAACCCTCGCTGGCCATGCGCACCGCCAGGGGTTCGGTATCCAGGCCGGTCTCGACCCAGCCGAACAGCCCCTGCGGCTCCGAGGCGAACCGGCAACCGGCCTCGTGCGCCAGCCGGACCACGCGGGTGCGCGCCGCTGCCAGCCGGGTGGCCACGCGCTCCGCATGGCGGCGCAGCAGGCCCTGGTCGAGGCACCAGGCGACCGCTCGTTCGAGGATGGCCGGCGTGGTCAGCGAGCTGAGCAACTTGGTGTCGACGATGGCGTCGACCAGCGCCGGAGGCGCCGCGAGTGCACCGACCCGCCAGTTTGGGGCCAGGATCTTC
>DATIFD010000216.1:0-3106 GCA_035455385.1 Burkholderiaceae bacterium | reverse complement strand
CTTGCATCACTGACATGCCTCGCATGTCGGATCGTCAATCGAACAGAACTTCACCCCGGTCTGCGCCTCAGCAGGCGCGGCTTGCACGCCGCCGCCACCCGATGAAACCGCATTCAACTCACCGCCACGGCCGGTCGATTTCTCCGCAGATGTCGCTCCGAGCGTTCTCAGGTAATACGTGGTCTTGAGACCCCGCAGCCATGCGAGCTTGTAGGTGTCGTCGAGCTTCTTGCCCGAGGCGCCGGCCATGTAGATGTTGAAGCTCTGCGCCTGGTCGATCCACTTCTGCCGGCGGGAGGCTGCTTCCACCAGCCACTTGGGTTCGATCTCGAACGCGGTCGCATAGAGCGCGCGCAGCTCGGCCGGGATGCGGTCGATCTTTGCCAGCGAACCGTCGAAGTACTTGATGTCGGCGACCATGACCTCGTCCCACAGGCCGAGCTTCTTCAGGTCGGCGACCAGGTACTTGTTGGCGACGGTGAATTCGCCCGACAGGTTCGATTTGACGTAGATGTTCTGGTAGGTCGGCTCGATCGACGCGGAGACGCCGACGATGTTGGCGATGGTCGCGGTCGGCGCGATCGCCAGGCAGTTGGAGTTGCGCATGCCGTACTGGCCGATGCGCGCGCGCAGGCTGTCCCAGTCGAGCGTGGTCGAGTTGTCCACTTCCAGATAGCCGCCGCGCTCCTCGGCCAGCAGCTTCAGCGAATCCTGCGGCAGGATGCCGCGACTCCACAGGCTGCCTTCGTAGCTGGAGTAGCGGCCGCGCTCGGCGGCGAGCTCGGTCGACGCCCAGTAGGCGTAGTAGGCGACGGCTTCCATCGAGCGGTCGGCGAACTCGACCGCCTCGTTCGACGCGTAGGCCACGCGCAGTTCCTGCAGCGCATCCTGGAAGCCCATGATGCCCAAGCCGACCGGACGGTGCTTGAGGTTGGAATTGCGCGCCTTGCCGACCGCGTAGTAGTTGACGTCGACCACGTTGTCGAGCATGCGCATCGCGGTGTGGATGGTGGCCTTCAGCTTGTCGAGGTCGAGCTTGCCGTCCTTCAGGTGGTTCACCAGGTTGACCGAGCCGAGGTTGCACACGGCGACTTCGTGGTCGTTGGTGTTGAGCGTGATCTCGGTGCACAGGTTGGACGAGTGCACGACGCCGACGTGCTGCTGCGGGCTGCGGATGTTGCAGGGGTCCTTGAACGTGATCCAGGGATGGCCGGTCTCGAACAGCATCGACAGCATCTTGCGCCACAGCTGCAGCGCGGGGATGCGCTTGTAGAGCTTGATCTCGCCGCGGTCGGCCTTGCGCTCGTATTCGGTGTAGGCCTCGGCGAACTTGCGGCCGTAGAGGTCGTGCAGGTCGGGCACGTCGTTGGGCGAGAACAGCGTCCAGTCGCCGCCTTCCATCACGCGCTGCATGAACAGGTCCGGAATCCAGTTCGCGGTGTTCATGTCGTGGGTGCGGCGGCGGTCGTCGCCGGTGTTCTTCCTGAGGTCGAGGAATTCCTCGATGTCGAGGTGCCAGGTCTCCAGATACGCGCACACCGCGCCCTTGCGCTTGCCGCCCTGGTTGACCGCGACGGCGGTGTCGTTGACGACCTTGAGGAAGGGCACGACGCCCTGCGACTTGCCGTTGGTGCCCTTGATGCGGGCGCCCATGGCGCGCACCGGGGTCCAGTCGTTGCCGAGGCCGCCTGCGTACTTCTGCAGCATGGCGTTTTCCTTGATGGCCTGGTAGATGCCGTCGAGATCGTCGGTGACGGTGGTCAGGTAGCAGGACGACAGCTGGCTGTGGCGGGTGCCGGCGTTGAACAACGTCGGCGTCGAGCTCATGAAGTCGAACGACGACAGCACCTGGTAGAACTCGATCGCACGCGCCTCGCGGTCGATCTCGTTGATCGCGAGGCCCATCGCCACGCGCATGAAGAAGGCCTGCGGCAGTTCGATGCGGGACTCTTCGATGTGCAGGAAGTAGCGGTCGTACAGGGTCTGCAGGCCGAGGTAGCCGAACTGGTAGTCGCGGCCGGCGTCGAGCACCTTGGCCAGACGCGCGAGGTCGAACTGGCCGAGCTTCTCGTCGAGCAGTTCGGCGGCGATGCCCTTCTTGATGAAGTCGGGGAAATACTCGGCGTAGCGCTGGCCCATCTGCGCCTGGGTGACGGCCTCGCCCAGCACTTCGTGGCGGATCGAGTTCAGCAGCAGGCGGGCGGTGACGAAGGAATACGCCGGGTCCTGCTCGATCATCGAGCGCGCGGCGAGCACCAGCGCCTTCTCGACTTCGGCCATCGGCACGCCGTCGTAGAGGTCGCGCAGCACGGTGTGCATGATCGGCTCGGCCTTGACGTTGTCGCCCAGACCCGTGCAGGCGTCGGCCAGCAGGCCGGCGAGGCGGGCGGTGTCGAGCGGCTTTTTCACGCCGTCCTCGATGACGTGCAGCTGCACTTCGGGGACGCCGGCGGCCTTCTGCGCGGCGCGTTCCTGCGCGCGCTTCTCGCGGTACAGCACGTAGGCGCGCGCGACTTCGTGCTCGCCCGATCGCATCAGCGCCAGTTCGACCTGGTCCTGGATGTCCTCGATGTGGAAGGTGCCGCCGTTGGGATTGCGCCGCAGCAGCGCCTGCGTCACCTGGCTGGTGATCGACTCGACCAGTTCGCGGATGCGCGCCGACGCCGCGGCCTGACCGCCCTGCACCGCGATGAAGGCCTTGGTCACGGCGATGGCGATCTTGTTCGGGGCAAAGCCGACCACCGCACCGTTGCGGCGGATGATCTTGTAGTCGGCGTAGCGCGTGTCGATCACTGCCGCGTCGGCAGGTTCGAGGGGCGGAATGGGCGCGGATGCGGCGGTTTCGGTGGCGACGTTCAGCATCGATGGGGGCTCCTTGGTGGGTGTTTCGAAAATCGGGCGGCCGGCTTGGTGTTCACAGCTTATGCACAGCTTGCCCAACCCCCGCCAACAGCTTTATTCACAACATATTGTGGTCATGGCGGGAGCTGGATACAAATTCTAGGGCCCTCGCCCGGCATGTCAACCCGGATCGGAACGGTGGGCGGAGGTTTTTTTGCAGGCGCAAAAAACCCATGGGAAATCAAGGCGATTGCCGGGCGGGATG
>DATIFD010000215.1:0-3932 GCA_035455385.1 Burkholderiaceae bacterium | reverse complement strand
CCCGCCGCGCCGGCGCGCCGAGGACGCCGGGGCCACCCAGGCACTTCAGCGCGGCGGCGGTGGCGGCGAATGCCACCGCCTCGCGGTCGCCCCGGCGCTCGCCGATGGCCAGCGCGAGCGCGGCGTGGAACACGTCGCCCGCCCCGGTGGTGTCGATCGCGTCCACCTGCGGCACCGCCAGCTTGCGCAGCGCAGCCCCTCGGCGCAGCCACCATACGGGGCGCCTGCCGCGGGTGACCATCGCCACCTCGCAACCGCTGGCCAGCGCACGCAGCAACGCGTCGCGCGGCGCGAGCCCCGGTGCGTACGCGGCCAGGCCCGCCTCCGAAAACACCGCCCATTGCGCCAGCGACACCAGCAGCTGCAGGTCGGACGCCGGCGCAACGTCGACGTCGAGCATCGCCGTCACGCGCTGCGCGCGGGCCCAGCGCAGCGCGGCGGCCGCACCGGCCACCCAGCGCGGATCGGCCAGCACGACGTCGGCACCGTGCAGCATGCGCGTGTCCAGCGGATGCGCGCGTGCGATCGCCTCGCCGCGGTGGTTGAAGATCTGGCGCTCGCCGCGCGCGTCGACCACGATCGCCGACACCGACGTGGTGGCACCGGGCACGCTTTCGAGTCCGCGCGCCTCGACGCCCTCGGCGCGCAGCCGCTCGCGCAGCATCTGTGCGGCCGGTTCGCTGCCGATGCGCCCCAGCATGCGCACCGCGGCGCCGAGCCGAGCGGCCGCGATCGCGGCGTTGAACGCCATGCCGCCGGTGCCCGGGCGATAGCTCAGCGCGGGCGTCTTGGTGGGCCGCGCCGGCAAGGCGTCGACCTCGAACACGTGGTCGAGCACGGCGTGGCCGACACAGGCTATGCGGATCGCGGAAGTCATCGGCCCCGAGTATCGCCGCACCCGTCGACCCGGCTTTGGGCCGTGCGGCTCAGCGCCGCACTGCCTGCCAGGTGCACAGCGTGGCCAGCGCCGACAGCGCCATGCAGCCCCAGGTCACCAGCGCGTAGCTGCCGCTGGCGTCGAAGATGCGCCCGGCGAGCCACGGCCCGGCGAGGTTGCCGATCGCCGCGGCGCTGTACAGCGTGCCGATGATCGACGACACCGCGCGCGCGCCGAAGCGGTCCATGCACAGCGCCGGCATCAGCGACACGATGCCGCCATAGCTGGTGCCCATCCACAGCGCGAACGCCGCGAGCGCGAAGTAGCCGTCGGCCAGCGCCCACAGGATGAACGACGCGCCGAGCGAGGCCTGCGCGATGATCAGCGTGCCCGCGCGCCCGACGCGATCGGCGAGAGCGCCGATCGCGAAGCGGCCGGTCAGGCTGCCGATGCCGATCAGGCCCACGAGGCCCACCGCACGCGCATCGGGCACGCCGAGGTCGCGCGCCGCCGCCGACAGGTGCGCGAACGGGATGAACATGCTGAACGCGCCGAGCGCGCACATCGCATAGAGCCACGCGAACGTGCGACTGGTCAACGCCTCCTTCAGCGGCGTGCCCGGCACGGTGCCGTCTAAGCGCCTGGCCGCCGCCGGCGCGCGCCGCAGCAGCAGCGCCGCGGTGAAGCCGACCAGCAGCGCGCCGACGGCCAGCGCGGTCATCGCGCCGCGCCACTGCCACACGGCGATCGCCGCGGTGACGAGCAGCGGCACCACCAGGGTGCCGGCGCCGATGCCGGCGCTGGCCAAGCCTGCGGCCAGGCCGCGGCGCCGCGTGAACCACGGCTGCACGGTGCCGATCGCGGGCGTGTAGACCAGCGCGATGCCGATGCCGACGCCGACCCCGTAGGCGAGCGTCACGCCGGTCATCGAGCGCGCCGCCGCCGCACCGAGCAGACCGAGCACGATGCACAGCATGCCCGCACCCACCACCACGCGCGGACCCAGGCGATCAGACAGCATGCCGCCGAACGCGCCGAGCACGAAGTAGATCAGCCCGCACAGCCCGAACACCAGCGACACGTCGGCGCGCTGCGCCTGGAACTCGCGCGTGAACGGCTCGAAGAACGCCGCGAACGAATAGGCGACGCCGAAGATCACCGCCAGCGCGACGAAGGTCGCCCACACCACCACCCAGCCGTAGCGCGGCTCGTCGGCTTCGAGCGGCGCGGCGGGTGCTCCGGAGATGGCGCTCACGGCGCACATTGTGGTGGATGTGGCGATCGGACTGCCCGAGGGCGTGGCCGCGGCGCATCGCGGCGGCGTGCGCGCAGTAAGCTTCGACCCCCTTTGCCTGCCAGCGGCCTTCGATGACGCACACCCACCCCCACCGGCTTCACGAACGCAACTTTCCCAGCGCCGAGCAGGAGGCGCAGGTCGCCAAACCCACCGAGCGCTACGCAGGGCCGGAGAGCAGCTACCGCCTCGCCTTCACCGACGAGCGCTTCCTGCTGCGCGAGGAGCTGCGTCCGGTGCGCATGCAGCTCGAGCTGCTGAAGGCCGAGATGATCCAGCAGGAGCAACGCATCGAGTCGACGATCGTGCTGTTCGGCAGCGCGCGCATCGTGCCGCCCGACGCGGCGCAGGCGCAGATGCACGCCGCGCGCGCCAGCGGCGACGCGGCCGCGGTCCGGCGCGCCGCCACCGTGCTCGAGATGAGCCAGTACTACGACGAGGCGCGGCGCTTCTCGCAGATCGTGACGCAGCGCTCGCGCACGCTGGACACGCCGATCTACGTGGTCACCGGCGGCGGCCCGGGCATCATGGAAGCCGGCAACCGCGGCGCGCACGACGTCGGCGGCCGCAGCATCGGCCTGAACATCGTGCTGCCGCACGAGCAAGCGCCCAACCCGTACATCACGCCGGAGCTGTGCTTCCAGTTCCACTACTTCGCGCTGCGCAAGATGCACTTCGTGATGCGCTCGATCGCGCTGGTGTGCTTCCCCGGCGGCTTCGGCACGCTCGACGAGCTGTTCGAGACGATGACGCTGGTGCAGACCGGCAAGAGCCGGCCGCGGCCGATCCTGCTGTTCGGCCGTGCGTTCTGGGAAAAGCTGATCAACTTCTCCCACCTGGTCGACAGCGGCATGATCAGCCCCGAAGACCTCGGGCTGTTCCGCTACGTCGAGACCGCCGAGGACGCCTGGACCTTCCTGGCCGAGCACTACGGCTTCGAGGAAGCCGGCACGATCACCGGCGAAGACTACGCTGACGACGCCTGAGTTCCCCGGCGTTCAGGCGCCGGCCAGCGCCGCGCTGATGCGCTGCATGAAGCCCGTCGTGTGCGCCGAGTCGAGCCAGCGCACCACCACGACCGCGTGGTACTGCGGCTCGATCCACACCAGGTGGCCGCCGGCCCCGACCATGCAGGCGGCCTGCGTCGACGCACCCGGAAACGTGCGGCCATCGCGGTTGAGCCACATCAGCCAGCCGTAGAACGGCGCAATCGCGCACGGCTCGCGCATGTGCTGCACCCAGTCCGCGGGGATCAGATGGCGCCCCTTGTAGCGGCCGTCGTCGAGCAGCAGCTGACCGAGCCGGGCCTGGTCGCGCGCCGAGATCGACACGCCGGCGCCCCAGTGCGTGCCGCCGGGCACCGACTGCACCTTGCGGCCGCCCAGGTCGACCCAGGCGTCGTCGTAGCCGCGCCAGCGCCAGGTGGCGCTGCACTCCAGCGGCTGCATCAGCGACTCGTCGAACACTTCGGGCAACGGCCGGCCGAACAGGTGCAGCAGCGCCAGCGACAGCTGGTTGATGCGAACGTCGTTGTATTCCCAATAGCTGCCCGGTGGTCGCAGCGGCCGCGCGTCGCCCTTGCGCCCGCTCGGCGGCCGCGGATCGTGCGACACGACGCGGTAGCGGTCCACCGTGTCGGGAATGCCGAAGCAGCTGCCCTCCCACTCGCTGGTCTGCTCCAGCAGGTGTCGCCATGTGATGCCGCGGTTGTGCGCCGAGTCGAAGCCGATGCCGGGCAGCCTTCCCGCCACCGGCGCATCG
>DATIFD010000214.1:0-4599 GCA_035455385.1 Burkholderiaceae bacterium | reverse complement strand
GAGGGCGTGCGCGGCGACGAGATGCGCGAGACGCTGCGCGATGCGCTGGCCAATCACGGCGAACGCATCCATGCCAGCCTGGTGGCCTACACCGATGCGGATTTCCGTCTGGTCGCCGCCACCGCTGATCAGGCCGGGCCGTTCGTCGCGCTGCTGCCGCAGCTGAAATCGCGCGCGCCCGGTGACGCCCAGGCGCACGGTCGGCTCGCGCTCGTGAGCGGCCACGCCTACCAGGTGGTCGCGGTGCCGGTGGGCGCCGCCGGGCTCGGCGGCTGGGTGCTGATGGCCTTTGCGCTCGACCGCACCGTGCTGCAGGAGGTGCAGCGCCTTTCACACTTGCAGTCGGTGCTGCTTGCGCGCGAAGCCGACCGGCCGTGGCAGGCGCTGGCGTCGGTGCTCGACACCGACGACACCGGGGCGGTGGCCGAACAGGTGCCGCGCGGCGCGCGGCAGTTCCCGCTGACCGTGGGCGACGAGCACTTGCGCGGCTTGACCGTGACCTTGCTCGACGCGCCGGGGCAGCAGCTCGGCGTCGCGCTGCTACGCTCGTTCGACGATGCGGTGGCGCCCTACCGTCGACTGCAGTTGACGCTGCTGGCGCTCACGGTGCTCGGCGTGGGGGTGTTCGCGCTCGGCAGCGTGCTGACCGCACGACGCATCAGCAAGCCGCTGCGCGCGCTGTCGGAGTCGGCGCGCCGGCTCGGCCGCGGCGACTACGAGACGCCGGTGGCGCGCGCGTCGGGCGACGAGGTCGGCGAGCTGGCACAGGCGCTCGAGGCCATGCGGCGCGGCATCCAGGACCGCGAACAGCAGATGCACCGCCTCGCGTTCTGGGATGCACTGACCGGGCTGCCCAACCGCGAGCAGTTCGGCCGCCAGCTGCAGGAGCGGCTGCGCAGCGGTGCGCGCTGCGCAGTCCTGCTGCTCGACCTGGACCGCTTCAAGCTCGTCAACGACCTGCTCGGCCACGGCTTCGGCGACCAGCTGCTGCGCGGCGTGGCGCAGCGCCTGCGCCCGTTCTGCGAAGCGCCGGACGACGTGCTCGCGCGCCTGGGCGGCGACGAATTCGCCCTGCTGCTCGACGGCGTCGACGACGCCACCGCCGTGGCCGCGGCGCACCGCGTGCAGCGCGCGCTCGAGGAGCCGATGCACATCGACGATCAGACCGTCGACCTCGGCGCCAGCATCGGCATCGCGATGTTCCCGCATCACGGCCATGACGCCGGCCTGCTGCTCAGCCGCGCCGAACTCGCGATGTACGCGGCCAAGCGACAGCACAGCGGCAGCCGGGTCTACGAACCGCGGCTCGATGCCGGCAGCCAGGAGTCGCTGTCGCTGCTGGGCGAACTGCGCCATGCCGTCACCGGCCAGGAGCTGCGCCTGTACCTGCAGCCCAAGGTCGACCTGCCCACCGGACAGGTGGTCGGCGCGGAAGCGCTGGTGCGCTGGCAACACCCGCAGCGTGGCCTGTTGCCGCCGGGCGAATTCGTGCCGTTCGCCGAACAGGCGGGCTTCGTGCGCCACATCTCGACCTGGATGGTCACCGCCGCCGCGCGCGCCTGGCGCACGCTCGACCAGCACGGCCGCGGCCTGTGCATCAGCGTGAACCTGTCGCCGCGCGACCTGATGGACGCCGACCTCGCCACGCGGCTCACCGCGATCGTGCGCGAGCACGGTGCGCCTGCGCAGGCCTTGTGCCTGGAGATCACGGAGGGCGCGATCATGGAGGACCCGCAACGCGCGCAGTCCACGCTCGAGCAGCTGAGCGCGCTCGGCTTCAGGCTGTCGATCGACGATTTCGGCACCGGCTACTCGTCGCTCGCCTACCTCAAGCGGCTGGCGGTCGACGAGCTGAAGATCGACAAGAGCTTCGTGATGGCGATCGAGCGCGACCACGACGACGCCAAGATCGTGCGCTCGACGATCCAGCTGGCGCACAACCTCGGCCTGTCGGTGGTCGCCGAAGGGGTGGAGACCGCGCGCAGCTGGAAGCTGCTCGACGCGCTGGGCTGCGACCAGGGCCAGGGCTACTTCATCGCGCGGCCGATGCCCGAGGTGCAACTCGCGGGCTGGCTGGGCCGCTGGAGCGTGCCCGACGCCATCGAGCAAGACGCACCGGCATCGCTGCTGGCGGGCCTGGATTGAGCCCGCTCACCCTGTCCCGGCGCTCGGCGGCACGGTCGCGGGCGTCTCGCGGGCTGTCGCTCGCACTGCTGTGCGCCGGCTGCGCGATCGCGCCGGCGGCGCATGCCGACCCCGGTTACTACGTCGTCACCGTGTACGACAACGAAGGACTGCGCAACGCCGATCTGCGCTACTGGACGGTCAAGATGCCCAACCGGCCCGAGGTCGTGTGGCCGGAGGTCGGCTTCGGCTACGGCGTGTCGTCGCGCTGGACTACGGAGCTCTTTGCCAGCTGGATCGGCTCGTCGCAGATGCCGATGCAGTTGAGCACGCTGAACTGGCAGAACGACGTGCTGCTGACGCAGGGCGAGCTGCCGCTGGACATCGCGCTGCACGCGCAGCTGATCGCCAACCAGCTCGACGCGGGCGGCAGCGCGATCGAATGGGGCCCGGTGCTGCAGACCGACGTCGGCCGCACGCAGCTCAACGGCAACGTGTTCCTCGACCACGGCTACGGCGGCTTCGAGAACGGACCGACCCTGATGAAGTACCAGTGGCAGATCCGCCATCGCTGGAAGCCGTGGCTGCACTTCGGTGCCCAGGGCTTCGGCGAGCTCGGTCCGTGGGACCATTGGCTGCCGCGCGACAAGCAGTCGCATCGCGCGGGACCTGCCGCGTTCACGACGATCCGCCTCGACGACAAGCAGGCGTTCCTGGTGCAGGCGGCGTATCTGTTCGGCTCGGTCTACGGGCGCGACGCGCGCATGTTCACGATGCGTGCACAGTTCGTCTTCTAGCCAGGCGCCCGTGGTGCCGAGCGGCGCGCGTGCGCGTTGCGCACGCTCAAGTCCGCGGCCGGTCGGATTCGTAGACTGCAACCGCCGCTCGAATTCATGTCACCGGAGCCATGCCCAGGACCGAACCACGGCGACGCGTGTATCCACTGGCCAAGGTCTACGGGCTGCTCGAACCGGGACCGGTGGTGCTGATGACCACCGAACACCGCGGCCATCCCAACGTGATGCCGATGTCGTGGCACACGATGATGGAGTTCGAGCCGCCGCT
Source organism: Burkholderiaceae bacterium (assembly GCA_035455385.1). Taxonomy (GTDB): domain Bacteria; phylum Pseudomonadota; class Gammaproteobacteria; order Burkholderiales; family Burkholderiaceae_C; genus JAEUPI01. The sequence continues at coordinate 1,410 of DATIFD010000214.1, read as the reverse complement.
GGTGGGCTGCGTGATCAGCGACCGCAACTTCAGCCACGCGGCACTCAAGTCGACACGCCAATGCGTGATCGCCATCCCGGGCGTCGACATCGCCGACCAGGTGGTCCGCTGCGGCAACACGTCGGGGCGCGACGTCGACAAGTTCGCGAAGTTCGGCTTGACGCCGCTGCCCGCTTCGCAGGTGCAGGCACCTCTCGTCGCCGAGTGCTTCGCCAACCTCGAGTGCCGCGTCTGCGACACCCGCATGGTCAACCGCTACGGCCTGTTCGTGCTCGAGGTCGTCAAGGCGTGGATCGATCCTGGTCGCAAGGACGCGCGCACGCTGCACCACCGCGGGTGGGGCTCGTTCATGGTGGCCGGCGAGACGATCCGCCTGCCGTCTCGCATGCGCTGAACGCGCGGCTCGGCGGCCTCAATCCACCTGCGCCGGCGCCTCGCGCACCGGGTCGCTGGCGTCGCGCGTGGCGAACTGCGCCAGCGCCACGCCGGCCAGCGTGATGGCCGCGCCGCCGATCTTGATCGACGTGAAGCGCTCGCCGGTGGCCAGCCACGCCACCACGCCGGCCACCAGCGGCATCAGGTACTGCAGCGGTGCTGTGCGGGCCACGCCGCGCCGCTCGTTGACCCAGCCCCACACCAGCCAGCCGAGAAACGCCGACACCAGCGCGGCCCACAGCAGCAGGCCCCAATGCCACGGACCCATCGCATCCCACGGCGCGCTGCGCGCCGCCGGAATGCCCAGCAGCACCAGCAGCGGACTGCCGGCCAGCGTCGCATACGCCATCACCGCAACCCCGCCGTGGCGCTGGATCAGCGGCTTGGTCATCACCGTGTAGTACGAGAACAGCGACGCCGAGAACAGCATCATCAGGTCGCCGCCGGTGGCCGCCCATTGACGGCCGAGCAGCTTGTCCGACAGGAACACCAGCACGCCTGCGCACGCCAGCGCCACGCCGCCCACCTGGCCGCGGCTGAGCTGCTCATGGCCTGCCACGTGCAGGATCAGCAGCGTGAACACCGGGCCGCAGGCCATGATCAGCGCGCTGGAAAAGGCGGTGGACCAGTGGATGCCGAAGGTCACCATGCTGACGTGCAGCGTGTGCGCGAGGATGCCCAGCCACACCAGCCGCAACACGTCGGCCCGGGGCAGCCGAAGCCAGCGCCAGCCATTGGCGTGCAGCAACAGCAATGCTGCACACAACGGCATCAGCAGGTAGCGTGCGAACAGAAACGCGCCCGGCGGCAGCACCTCGAACAGCGCCTTCTGCACGGTGAAGTTGGCGCCCCAGACGGCCACCACCATGACGCCGGCGGCCAGCGCGAGCTGCTGGCTCGACGCGGCGGGGACTGTGGCAACCTGGGACTGCGCGGGTGACATCGGGAGAGCCGACATTGTGCCGCGCCCGCCCG
>DATIFD010000213.1:0-11409 GCA_035455385.1 Burkholderiaceae bacterium | reverse complement strand
CACGCGCCGGCGTGGTCGGCCGCGGCGATGGTCGAACTCGTCGTTCCGCTGGCGATCACCGTGCTCGTCGTCCAGAACGGACAGGGGTTCGCGGTGCTGAAGGCGGCAGGACACGAGCCGCCGGTGGACGCGATCACCGTCGCCTGCGGGGTCGGCGCGCTGGCGAGCGCGGCGGTCGGTGCCGTCAGCACCTGTCTCACCGGGCCGACCAACGCGATCCTGACGTCATCGGGCGAACGCGCGCGGCAGTACACCGCGGGGCTCTTCACGGGCCTGCTGGCCGTGATCTTCGGGCTGATGGCGCCGGCGTTCACGCGGCTTGCGCTGGCCGCGCCGAAGGCTTTCATCATGACGCTAGCCGGGCTGGCGATGCTGCGCGTGCTGCAGACCGCGTTCGTCGCCTCGTTCAAGGATCGCTTCACGCTCGGTGCGCTGGTCGCGTTCCTGGTGACGGTGGCTGACCTCGGCCTGTTCAACATCGGCGCCGCGTTCTGGGGGCTGGTGGCCGGCTTCGCGGTGTCGTGGGCGCTGGAGCGCGGCGACTTCCGCTGAGGCGACATTGCGCCGACCAATGACCACGCGGAACTGTCGCGCCTCGATTGTCCCAGGGCCACCCAACGTTGGCGCCATCCGCATCGGATGTGAATTGTTCAGCCCAACCGGGCCAGCGCCTACCTGTCGCTGCGAGCGAGTTGCGCGGCGTGCAGTGCGCGCACGGTCTCAATCGTGTCCGCATCCTCGGCCCGCTTGTCCGGCCGATACCGTTTGACGCGGGCGAAGCGCAGCGCCAGACCACCGGGGTAGCGCGGACTTTCCTGCAGATCGTTGAAAGCGATCTCGACCACCAACTCGGGCCGCACGTACACCGTGTAGTCGTCGCGGCTGCGCTCGCGCGCGAGCAGCTCGCGCGTCTGCCATTCGAGTAGCGCATCGGTCATGCCCTTGAAGGTCTTGCCGAGCATCACCCAGTCACCGGCGGGGTCGCGTGCGCCGAGGTGCAGATTCGACAACCACCCGCGCCGGCGGCCGTGGCCCCATTCCGCGGCCAGCACGACCAAGTCGAGCGTGTGCGCGCGCTTGATCTTGAGCCAGCTCGCGCCGCGGCTGCCCGCTTCGTACGGCGCATCGAGCGACTTCGCCATCACGCCTTCGTGGCCGCGGGCCAGCGCATCGGCGTAGAAGTCCTCGGCGGCTGCGACGTCGGCGGTGATCAGGCGCGGGATCACGAGCGATGCCGGCAACGCGCCAGCGAGCGCGTCGAATCGCTCGCGCGCCGGCCGGTCGAGAAGCGGCGTGCCGTCGCGGTTCAGGCAGTCGAAGAAGTAGACCGTGAGCGGCAGCTCGCCGCGCATGCGCGCGACGTCGAGCTTGCGCCCGAAGCGGCGCATCGTGACCTGGAACGGCTGCGGCGCGCCGCCAGCGGCGCGCGCGAAAGCCTCGCCGTCGAGGATCAGCTCATGCACCCGCAACGCCTGCAGCGACTCGCCAATCTCCGGCACCGACGCGGTGACGTCGTTCAGGTTGCGCGTGTACACCGTAATCGTGTCGCCCGCCTTGTGCACCTGCACGCGCGCACCATCGACCTTCCATTCGAGCGCCGCGGTGCCGAGGCGCGCCAAGGCATCGGCGATGCCGTCGGCCGATTGCGCGAGCATCGGTTGCACCGGCCGATGCAGCGCAACGGTGAAGCGCGCGAACGCATCCACCCCCTCGGTCAGTGCGACCCGAGCGACGACGCCGAGGCTGCCGGCGAACATGGCCGCACGCCGCACGTCGGCCACCGGCACACCGGCCGCAGCCGCGATGGCATCGATCATCACACCCTCGAGCGCGCCCTGGTGCAGTTCGCCAACGAGCAAGCGGAGCAGGAAGTCCTGCTCGACGGCGGTAGCGCGCTCGAACAGTGCCCGCAACTGTTCACGGCGCTCGGCCGCCGAACCCTTGCCTTTGGTCGTCGCAATGCGCTCCAGCGCGGCATCGACGTCGCTCAACGTCAGCTCGGGTTGCGCCGCGGGCGAGCGACGCTGCGCAGCCAGCGTGGCATAGCCGATCCCGATCCGACCCTGGCGCGTCTGCCCCGCGAGGTAGGCGACGGCGATCTCGACTTCGTCGGCTCCTGCGGCGCGCAGGCAGGTCGCGATCGCGTCGCGCTTGGCCAGCCGGCTGCTCGTATCCGCGACGCGGTTGGACGCATCGACCACGGCGGCGAGCAGGGTAGTCATGGGCGAACTATGAGTGCGACGCGGAGTCGATCGCAGAGCTTTGTCGGTCCTTGACCGGCGGTACCCGACAAGCAGGGCGATCGGTTCCGGTCGGGCTTGGGGCTCAGGCCTTCGAGTCGATCACCGCCGCGTTGACCATCGTGCGCAGCTCGCGCCGCAGTGGGTACAGCGTCGACGGCATGAACTGCGTCAGCAGGACGACGCAGATGTCCTCGACCGGGTCGACCCAGAACGCGGTCGACGCTGCACCGCCCCACCAGTATTCGCCCTTCGATCCGGCGACGGCCGTGCGCGCGACGTCGGTGGTCATCGCGAAACCGAGGCCGAAGCCGACGCCCTTGTAGGTGGCCTCGGTGAACATCGAGAGCGACACGTCGGCCAGGTCGCGGCCGTCGGGCAGGTGGTTCTGCCGCATCAGCCACAGCGTCTTTGGCCCGATCAGGCGCTGACCGTCGAGTTCGCCGCCGCGACGCAGGCACTCGCAGAAGCGCAGGTAGTCGGCCGCGGTCGACACCAGCCCGCCGCCGCCGGAGGGCGCCGCCGGCGGCTCGCGGAACGACGCGAGCTGCGCCGGAGTCAGCTTGCCCTCGGGGCTGCTCACGTAGCACTGGGCGAGGCGCGCGGCCTTGGCCTCGTCGACGAAAAACGCGGTATCGCGCATGCCGAGCGGCACGAAGATGCGCTGGTGCAGAAACTGATCGAGGCGCTGGCCCGAGATCTTCTCGACGAGGTAGCCGAGCACGTCGGTCGACACCGAGTAGTTCCACGCCGTGCCTGGAGAGAACTCGAGCGGGACGTCCGCCAGCGCATCGACGAAGCCCTGCAACCCGTCGTCGCGCGCGAAGGTGTCGATCTTGAGTGCGCGGTACGCGGCGTCGACGTTGGTGCGGTTCTGGAAGCCGTAGGTCAGCCCCGAGGTGTGGCGCAGCAGGTCGATCATGCGCATCGGCGCGTCGGTCGGCTTGGTCAGCCAGCCGGGCGGCGTGCCGGGCAGGCCACCGCCGCCGCCGACGTACACGCCCAGGTTTCGCCACGACGGAATGAGCCGTTGCACCGGATCGTCGAGCGCCACCTTGCCTTCCTCGACGAGCATCATGAAGGCGACGCTGGTGATCGGCTTGGTCATCGAATAGATGCGCACGATCGCGTCCTCCCGCAGCCGGCGCCCAGCCTCGAGGTCGGCATGGCCGAGCAGCGTCTGGTGCACGACCTGGCCGTCGCGCGCGACCAGCAGCTGCGCGCAGGGCAGCCGGCCGGGGCCGACGTAGCGCTCGGCGAGGAAGCGGTCGATGCGCGCAAGGCGCTCGCCGCTCATGCCGACGGATTCGGGGGTGGCGCTCATGCTGCGACCCCGACGAAGCCCGCCAGCCGCCGCGTGATCAGGCTCTCGGCCTGGGCCATGATGCGGTCGACCAGCTCCTTGCAGGTGGGCACGTCGCGAATCAGCCCCGCGACCATGCCACACGACCAGACGCCGGCGTCCATCTCGCCGTCGATCATGATTTTCGGATAGACGCCGGCGACCTCGGGGATGATGTCCTCGAACTTGATCGCGGCGCCGAGCCGGCGCTCCTTCTCGAGCAACGCATCGGTCGCCGCGTTGCGCAGCACGCGCTCGGTGTTGCGCAGCGGTCGCATCACCAGACGCGTGTCGAGCTCGCTCGCGGCGACGATGGCCCGTTTGACGTGGTCGTGGACCGGCGCCTCCTTCGTTGCGATGAAGCGCGTGCCCATGTTCATTCCGTCGGCGCCGAGCGCCAGCGCCGCCACCAGCGAGCGGCCGTCGGCCATGCCGCCCGAGGCGACGAAGGGGATCTTCAGCTCTTCGGCGGCCCGCGGCAGCAGGATGAAGTTCGGGATGTCGTCCTCACCCGGATGGCCGCCGCACTCGAAGCCATCGACGCTGACCGCATCGCAGCCGATCGCCTCGGCCTTCAGCGAGTGCCGCACCGAGGTGCACTTGTGGATCACCGTGATGCCGTGCTCCTTCAGCGCCGGCAGCCACTTCTGCGGGTTGTTGCCCGCAGTCTCGACGATCTTCACGCCGCCCTCGACGATGGCGCGGATGTAGCCCGGATAGTCCGGCGCCTTCAGCGCCGGCAGAAAGGTGAGGTTGACGCCGAAGGGCTTGTCGGTTCTCTCCCGGCAACGGCGGATCTCCCGGGCCAGATCCTCGGGCGTCTTCTGCGTCAGCCCGGTGATGATGCCGAGCGCGCCGGCGTTGGACACGGCTGCGGCCAGCTCGGCAAAGCCGACGTAGTGCATGCCGCCCTGGATGATGGGGTGCTCGATGCCGAGCAGTTCGGTGATGCGGGTCTTCAAGGTGCGGGTCTCCGGTGGTGGAAGCTGGGATGGGACGTCGGTGATCGGACCCCGCCGCCGAAGCGGCGGACCGGGTTGTCGATGGATTCTCGGTCAGCTTCCCGTTCTCGCCAGCATGTCGGACCGGCCAGCGGCACGACGAGTTCGGGTTGGACCCCGCGCAGATTCGCTACGTACTCGTCACCCACGGCCATGGCGACCACTACGGTGGTGCACAGATGCACGCCGACCGCTACGGTGCCCGCCTGGTGGCCAGCAAAATCGCTTAGAGGATGATGGAAACCGGCCTGGAGTTCGACTCCGAGCTCTGGGACCGCCCGCCCAGGCGCGACATGGCCGTGCACGATGGCGACTCGCTCAAGCTGGGCGACACCACGGTGCGTTTCATGATCACGCCTGGCCACACCCTGGACACCATCTCGCCGGTGTTCGACGTGCGCCACGAGGGCCTTGGCAACTCACGAGAGAGCTGTCGGCTTGCGTGACAAGCCTCCAAGCACCGCCTGAAGCAGGGCGGGATTGCGCAGAACCAGTCCAACCCACATCACGACGCCCACGTAAACGCCGAAGAGCACGTGGGTCGCGAGGGGCGAACCCACACGATAGTGCGCGGCCACCGCACCGCCCAGATACCCAGTCAGGTAGATTGCCCCAAGCACGGACGTCCTCGGCACCGCGTATAGAACGGCCCCGATGAGCAGCATGACCCCAAGCGGAATCACTGCGCCAGCCGGCCAGCCGAGCGACTGGGTACCCTGAATGACGGCGTCTACCCGGAGCAACTTGCCGATCGCGTCCATCGCAAAGAACAGCGTGGCAAGGGCCGACAAGGCGACACCGGTGCGTTGTGGCCACTTCATCGCTTTCCACCCCTCTTCACTGCGCCGGCCGGCGCCGCTGGCATTGGCACCCAACCATTGCGCTTGAACGCCTCCCAAACGGCCATCGCATGGCCGTGCCCCAAACCAGAGTTCGCCTTCAACCAAGCGACGAACTCCATCGTCTTGGTGTCGGAACGCAGAACGCCTTTCCTGACGGCCTCGTCAAAGAAGTCCTTCGGCGCCTTGCCCGTCCTGGCGTGAATGTTGCTGATGTAGGCTTCAAACGTCATGCGCGGCGCTCCTACGCAATGGCTATAGTGCACTCTAGTCAATATGGCACACTCTAGCAAGAGACCCTATCGTTCGGAGAGCCGGATGGAGGCGGCGGAGCGCACTCGATCAAGAGTGCTTGAGGCCGGAAAGTTCCTCTTCTCCCGCAAGGGTATCGACGCAACAACGATCGCCCAGATCGCCGAGCGAGCGGGTGTATCGGAGCCGACGGTCTACGCCACGGTGAAGTCCAAGGCCGGGCTGCTGCATGCCTTGATGCGCGATGCCATGTTCGGACCACGCTTTCAGCAAGCCCTGGAGAAGCTGCAGGGAGTCGACGACCCGGTGCATCGGATCGCACTGACGGCGCATGTTGCGCGGGCGATCTACGAGGGCGAGAGTTCTGAGCTCAGCCTGTTGATCAGGTCATCCGCGCTGTCGACCGAACTGCGCAAGGCGCAGCAGGCCTTCGAGGCCTTGCGGCGAAAGATGCAGCAAGAGCGCATCGAGACACTGTTCGCATCGGGTCGCGCCAGGAAGGGACTGAGCAAGGAAGCAGCAGCCACTCTGATGTGGATGTTCACGAGCCGGGAGGTCTACTACAAGCTCGTGCACGAGTCTGCGTGGACACCCGAAGTGTTCCAGACTTGGCTGGAGCAGACCTTGATTGAAACCTTGACGGATCGGCCACGCCGGTCGGGCTAGTCGGCCAGATGTTGGCTTGGCGGTGCGGATACAGGATCATCCCCAGCGACTTGTCGGCGCCCGATGCTTGGAAGACCGGTCACCGCCATGCTCCAGCGGGTTCAACCTTTGTCGAGCTGGCGCAGTCGCCTGAGTTCGGCCTCCAGTTCGGCAATTCGTCGGTCCCGCGATGCAAGTGCTGCAGCCACGTCCGCGGCCTCGAGTCGCTGCGGAATGTGCTGTGGGCAGTTGATGTCCCACGTGGTCACGTTGAAGAGCAGCACCTGCTCCGGGCGCGCCCGGTAGCCCGCCGGCATCAGCTGCTCCTGCAACGCTGCATCGCCCTCGACCACACGCGCCGTGCCCCAGATCTTGATCCGACGCCGGCGCGCATAGTCGATGAGCAACAGGTGCGCCTTCGGGTTCTCCTGGAGATTGCCTTGCGTGATGTACTGACGATTGCCGACGAAGTCGGCAAAGCCGATGGTGCAATCGTCCAGCACCCTGAGGAAGCCGGCCGGGCCGCCGCGGTGCTGGACATAGGGCTGCCCTTGCGCGTTGGCGGTCGCGAGGAACACGCTGGTCTGGGCTTCGATTTCGGCCCTCAGTTCTGCCGTGATCGACCGCGCCCAGGAACCGCCTTGCTCCATGCGAGCGTACGCCGCGCGCGAACCCTTGCGGGCCTGTATGGCCTTCACCGTGTCGGTAAACGCCACGTCGCTGGCGTAGTCGCCTATACGGTCCAAGGTCACAGCCCCAGCGTGGTGAGTCCGGCATGGTCATCCGGGCGTCGTCCCGCCGGCCAGTGGTACTTGCGCTCGGCTTCGCCGATCGGCAAGTCGTTGATGCTGGCGATGCGCGTGTGCATCAGCCCGTCGGCGTCGAAGGCCCAGTTCTCGTTGCCGTAACTGCGAAACCACTGCCCACTGCCGTCGTGCCATTCGTACGCGAAGCGCACCGCGATGCGATCCTCGCGAAACGCCCACAGCTCCTTGATCAGCCGATAGTCGAGCTCGCGCTGCCACTTCTGCGTGAGGAACGCCTCGATCTCGGCGCGTCCTCGCAGAAACGTCGACCGGTTTCGCCAGCGGCTGTCAGGCGTGTACGCGAGGGCCACGCGCGCGGGGTCGCGGCTGTTCCAGGCGTCCTCGGCCAGTCGCACCTTCTGGGTCGCGGTCTCGAGCGTGAAAGGCGGCAGCGGTGGACGGGACATGTGCAAGCCTCCAAGGTTTCTTGAGGGGCACCGGGGACGGTATGCGCCAGGCACGGCCGTCCCCGGGTCGAGCGCGGATGTTCAGGCGGCGAGGGCCTGCGCCACCGGGAAGTCGATCTCGGTCTTCGCGACCTCGTTGAGGTAGTTGGTCCATGTGTTCAACGCCACGTGCTGCACGATCTCGACGACCTGCGCATCGTCGTAACCCGCCATTCGCACGGCCTGCACGTCGGCGTCGGACACATGGCCACGCTCGCGAACCACCTTCGCCGCGAAGCGCACCGCTGCATCGGCCTTCGGGTCGAGCGAGCTGCCATGCCGGTTGGCGGCGATCTCGGCGTCGCTCAGCTTCGCCAGGCTCTTGCCTAACAGGCTGTGCGCCGACAGGCAGTAGTTGCAGCCGTTGATCTGTGCCACCGCCAGCGCGATGCGTTCGCGGGTCTGCGCGGGAAGGCTGCCCTTGGACAAGGCGCCGGACATGCCGAGGTAGCCCTCCAGCGCAGCCGGGCTGTTGGCCGCCACACGAAAGAGGTTCGGCACGAAGCCGATCTGCTGGTTGACGGCCTCGAGGAGCGGCCTCGCGGAGGCGGGCGCGGCGTCGATGCTGGGGGGGGTGATGAGGCGGGACATGTTGCTGACTCCAGGGGTCGGTTGGACCGGGGCATTCCGGTGAAGGAGACTGTAGATATTCCCGATGCCGGCAACTAGACTCGCAATTTGCTAATGTTTCTTCCACAAGTTGGAACAATGGATCGACTGGAAGCCATGTCCGTCTTCGCCGCGATCGTCGATGGCGGCAGTTTGTCGGCAGCGGGCCGACGCCTCGGCATCCCGTTGGCCACCGTGAGCCGCAAGCTCGCGGATCTGGAGGCGCACCTCAAGACACGCCTCATCACGCGATCGACCCGCAGGCTTGTGTTGACCGACGCCGGCCGCGACTATCTCGCGGCGTGTCGACAAATCCTCGACCAGGTCGAAGAGGCCGAACGCGCAGCATCGGGCGCGTACGCCAAAGTCAAAGGACAACTGGTGATTGCGGCGCCGATCGTGCTCGGCCGCATGCACGTGGTGCCGGTGGCCGCGGAGTTCCTCGAGCTTCATCCGGCGGTCGACATCCAGCTTCGGCTGGGTGACCGCAACGTCAACCTGATCGAGGAGCACGTCGACCTGGCACTTCGGATTGGAGCCCTGCCCGACAGCAGCCTCGTCGCAACGCAGGTGGGCGCGATTCGCCGCGTGGTGTGCGCGAGCCCAGCCTACCTCGAGCGGTTCGGCACGCCGCATTCACTCGACGATCTTGCAACCCATCGCTGCATCAGTTTCGACGGCCTGGACGCCGGGAGTGCCTGGGTGTTCGCGGGCAAGTCTGGTGAGAAGCGGCAGGTGCCCGTGCACTCCCGAATGACCGTCACGACGGCAGATGCAGCGATCGCCGCCTCAATGATCGGGCTCGGCTTGGCGCGGGTGCTGTCGTACCAGGTTGCAGACGCCTTGCACAAGGGTCGACTCGTTCGGGTGCTGGCCCATGAGGAACCTCCGGCCGTGCCGGCCAGCGTGATCTACCCGGGCCAGCGGCGACTTCCGATGAAGACGCGCGCTTTCATCGACTTCGCGGCGCCTCGGATTCGAGAGCGCCTGCAGTCTCTCGCTCCCGTCAGCACCGCCGGATAGCAATCCCGCGGATGGTCTTGACGCGTCTTGCGGGTCAGCCGCGCACGCGCAGGATGGCGCCGAAATACGCTGCCAGGTCGCCGCGGGCCTGCAGCGGCAGGATGTGCCCCACGTATTGATCCGGACGCACGATGACGATGCAGCCTTGGGCCCGGTCGATCCCCCGCATCGCGAAGATATCCGCGCCGCGCTTCAGGTCGGCGCAGAAGATCTTCTCGTAGTCGCACAGGCCGTATCGGCCCACGTGCGGTCGCAGCAGGGTCGGCATGGCGCCGAAGTCCAGCGCGCGGAAGCCCTGCTGAAAGACCACGCGGGTGTCGATCACCGCATCCACGTCTTCCAGCGGCGCGGTGTGGCGGCGCAGCGGTGAGTCCGCACCGTGCTCGAGCCAGTCGCACAGCCGGGCGACGCTGCCGCCCGAGCCGCCCGCATCGCCCGTGGGGGCAAAGACAAATAGGCGGAAGCGCGCGTCGGCATCGATGCATTGGCCCAGGTGCATCGGTCTGGCGTCGGCCAGGCGAACGACGGGCGCAGAATGGAAGCGCTTGCCGATGTCGAAGCCTGTTGCCAGGTGCTGGTGCGTGGGCGCGCCGGTCAAGGCGCTGCGTTCGTACTGAATGGTCAGGCCGCAGGTGAAAGGCAGGTTGTTGACGAACTCGCGCGCCACGCGCGGCAGGCCATCCGTGAGGTCGTCTTCTGCGCGGGCGCCGACCACGCGAGCCCACTTGTGGTCGAACTCCACCAGGCCCTTGGCCGCGGCGCGCCGTTCGCCGGAATAGCTGTGCAGCAGGGCCGGGTCGGCACGGCCGGTGAGCGCCAGGATCAACTTCCAGCCCAGGTTGAAGGTATCGCCCATCGACACGTTCATTCCTTGCCCGGCCTTGGGGCTGTGGGTGTGGCAGGCGTCACCGGCCAGCATCACACGGGGCGCGCGCGTGGCCATCTGGTCCGCGGGCACGTCGTCGAACTTGTCGGTCAGGCGGTGGCCGATCTCGTAGATCGACCACCACACCACCTCCTTCACGTCCAGCTGGAACGGCCGGAAGATGCGCTGCGCCTTGGCGATGATGTCTGGGGCGGCCATGCCGCGGTCGGCGGCGCGTTCGAGCTCGCCCAGGCGATCGAGCTCGACGTAGAGGCGCACCAGGTGCCCGCCCTCTCGCGGCAGCACCATCAGGATGCCGTCGTCCTGCGATCGCACGAAGGACTTCATGCGCCAGTCGGGGAAGTCGGTGACGGCCAGCACGTCCATCACGCCCCAGGCCTGGTGCGCGGCGTCTCCGTGCAGCGCACCGCCGATGGCGGCGCGCACGTTCGAGCGTGCGCCGTCGCAGCCGATCACGTAGTTGGCGCGCAGTGTCGCGATCTGCCCCTCGCGGCCAGGGGCGGTGTGCTCCAGCTTGACGGTGACGGGACATTCGGTCGCGGCGGAGTCGATCGCCAGGTCGACCACCTTGAGACCGTAGTCGGGTTCCAGCCGCGTGGGCGAGCGGCGCATGACGTCGAGGAACATGTCGTGCACGCGCGCCTGGTTGATCAGCACGTGCGGCATCTCGGAGATGCCGTCGGGCACGTCCTGCACGCGGGCCACGCGGCCGAGCGGCGCGTCCGTGCCGGGCGCCCAGAACGTGGTCTCGTTGATCCAGACCGACTCGCGCATGACCTTCTCGGCAAAGCCGAAGGCCTGAAACATCTCCATCGAGCGCACGCTGATGCCGTCGGCCTGGCCCTTTTCCATCGGCCCCAGTTTGGGTTCGACGAGCATCGTGCGGATCTGCGGTACCCGGGCGAGCTGGGCGGCCAGGCACAGGCCCGCAGGCCCCGAGCCGGCGATCAGCACGTCCACCGCATCGGGCAACGGCTCGCCGGCGCGGCGGTGGCCCTCGGCGGCCGGTAGGACATCAGGGTCTCCGGGCCTGAAGCCGTTGACGTGGTATTGCATGGCGTCTTCCCTTCAGTCCATTCGCCGGTAAGCTTGCATATGATATGTATGCATACTACACTGGTCAAGCGAATCGGCTGCGCCGCGCGCGACGACGCGCGGCCCGCAGCGGACGGAGGCACCGATGGACAGGATCAAGATGGCGGGGCACCTGATCCGCCGGCTGCATCAGCAATCGACCCAGATCTTCCAGGCGCAGACGCAGGCCGCGGGCCTCGAGCTGACCCCGGTGCAGTTCGCCGCGCTCGACGCCATCGCCCGGCA
>DATIFD010000212.1:0-3768 GCA_035455385.1 Burkholderiaceae bacterium | reverse complement strand
CTGCGCATGCTGCACGGACGCGCGCCGGCGCCGCGCGAAGTTACCGCGCTGGACGCCTATCTCGTCACCGCCAGCGACCACGGCATGAACGCATCGACCTTCACCGCGCGCGTGGTGGCCTCGACGCACAGCGATGCGGTGTCGGCGGTGGTGGCGGCGATCGGTGCGCTCAAGGGCCCGCTGCACGGCGGCGCCCCCGGCCCGGTGCTGGCGATGCTCGACGCGATCGGCACGCCGGAGCAGGCACCGCACTGGATCGCCCGCGAGCTCGCCGCCGGCCACCGCATCATGGGCATGGGGCACCGCGTGTACCGGGTGCGCGACCCGCGCGCCGCGGTGCTCGAGCGCGCGATCGAACAGCTGCACGCGGCCGGCGTGCGCAGCAACCGCCTGGCGCTGGCGCGCGCCGTCGAGGCCGTCGCGGTGGCGTCGCTCGGCGAGCGCCGGCCCGAGCGCCGCCTGGCTGCCAACGTGGAGTTCTACACCGCGGTGATCCTCGACGCCGTCGGGCTGCCGCAGGCGCTGTTCTCGGCCACGTTCGCGGTGGCACGGGTGGCCGGCTGGCTGGCACACGTCGACGAGCAGCGCGCGCAGGGCCGGCTGATCCGGCCGGCGTCGCGTTACGTGGGGCCGATGCCCGAGCTGGTCGCGGTGGCCTGAGGCGCGCAGCCTCAGCCGGTGGCGAACATCGCCAGCACCGTCGCCGCCATCACCGCGGTGGCGAGCCAGCCCGCCACGCGCAGGCGACGGCCGATCACGTTGGCGCCCATCACGCGCGGGCTGCTGGCCAGCAGCATCATCACCGACATGATCGGCACCGCGATCACGCCGTTGATGACGGCCGCCCAGAACAGCTCCTGCACCGGATCGGTGGGCGTGAAGCACAGCCCCACGCCGCCGAGCGTGGCCACCGCGATCACACCGTAGAAGCCGCGCCCTTCGCCGGCCTCGAGGCGCAGGCTGAGGCTGCCATGCCAGCCGGCCGCCTCGGCCACCGCATAGGCCGCCGAGCCCGCGAGCACCGGCACCGCGAGCATGCCGGTGCCGATGATGCCCAGCCCGAACAGCAGGAACGTCAGATCGCCGGCCAACGGACGCAGGGCCTCGGCCGCCTGCGCCGAGGTCTGGATGTCGTGCAGCCCGGCCGCGTGCAGCGTGGTCGCCGTGCTCAGGATGATGAAGAAGGCGATCGCGTTGGAGAACGCCATGCCGACCACGGTGTCGAACTTGATGCGCCGCAGGTGGTGCCGCACCTCCTGCGGCGTGTGCGGCGCGCTGCCCAGCGCGTCGGTGTCCTCCATCTCCTGCGCCGCCTGCCAGAAGAACAGGTACGGGCTGATGGTGGTGCCGAACACTGCCACGATCATCAGCAGCACCTCGTGGCCGCCGGCCAGTTGCGGCCACAGCGCCGCGCGCGCCACCTGCCACCAGTCGAGGTGCAGCGTGAACGCCACGCCCACGTACGACAGCAGCGCCAGCGTCAACCACTTCAGCCAGCGCACGTAGCGTTGATACGGCAGGAACACCTGCAGCACCAGGCACAGCAGGCCGAAGGTCACGGCATAGACGAGTGCCGAACCGCCCACCAGCAGGCGCAGCGCCTCGGCCATCGCCGCCAGGTCGGCCGCCACGTTGAGCGTGTTGGCCACGAGCAGCATGCCCACCACCGCCAGCAGCACCGGGCGCGAGAACCGGGCCTTGATGTTGGCCGCCAGCCCCTGCCGCGTGACGTAGCCGATGCGCGCGCTGACGATCTGGATCGCGATCATCAACGGCAGCGTGACCACCACCGTCCACAGCATCGCGAGGCCGAACGCCGCCCCCGCCTGCGAATAGGTGGCGATGCCGCTGGGGTCGTCGTCGGCCGCGCCGGTGATCAGGCCCGGGCCGAGACGGCGCAACGCCAGATGAAAGCGCAGGCGGTCCAGCGGCCTGGCGGGGCGACGGCTCATTGGGTGGCCTCCCTGCTGCGCACTGCGGCGCGAGCCCCCTTCGCAGCGGCCGGGCGGGGACTCATTCGCCGCCGACCGGCGCGGCTGCTGCCGCGGCGGCCGCAGCGCGCGGCGCGAACTCCGGGAACTCCACCGTGACGCGAAACCCGCCGCCCGTCGGAGACTCGCACGACACCGTGGCGCCGTGGCGCTCGGCGATCTCCTTGACGATCGCCAGCCCGAGGCCCGCGCCGGCATCCGACGCCGCGTCGCCGCGCTGGAAGCGATTGAATGCGTTGTCGGGCGTCAGCGTGCCGAGGCCGGGACCATCGTCGACCACTTCGAGCAACAGCGTCGAGCCGACGCGCGCGGTGCGCACGGTCACCACGCCGCCGCGGCGACCATAGCGCAGCGCGTTGTCGACCAGGTTGCCGAGCAGCTCGGACAGCAGCGTCTCGTTGCCCGCCACCAGCAAAGGGCCCGGCGGCCCCGAGTAGCCGAGGTCGACGTCGCGGTGCTCGGCCGCCGGCAGGTAGCGCTGGATCACTTGCGCAGCGACCTCGGCCAGGTCGACGGCGTCGAAGTTGGGCGGGATCGCACCGGCTTCGGACCTCGACAGCGTGAGCAGCTGGTCGATCACGTGTGCCGCGCGCGTCGCGCTGCGGTCGATCTCGTCGAGCCGCCGGCGCGTGGCGGCCGGGTCCACGTCGTCGTGCGCCAGCTGCGCCTGCAGACGCAAGCCCGCGATCGGCGTGCGCAGCTGGTGCGCGGCATTGGCGATGAAGCGGCTCTGCGACTCGAAGGAGTCCGACACCCGCTTCATCATGCGGTTGATCGCCAGGATCAGCCCGCGCACCTCGCGCGGCGCGATCTCCGGATCGAGCGGCTTGAGGTTGCTGCCCGAGCGCCTGGCCGCCTCGGCCTCAAGCTGGCCCAGCGGCTTGAGCGTGCTGTCGATGCTGGTCCGCACCAGCGCCACCGCCACCGCGATCATCAGCCCGAACAGCAGCAGCGAGCCCGCAAGCGTCTGCTGCGCCACGCGCTGGCGGCGGCCGAGCGTCTCGCCCACCTCGGCCAGCACGCTGACGTCCTCGGGGTCGAACACCCGCACCACCGAGCCGATGCGAAACCGCGTCCCATCGACCACCGCGTCACGGAACTGCGGCGTGCCTTGCGGCAGGCGGTCGGCCGACCAGGGGCCGAGGTCGGCGTTGCCTTCTACCAGCCGGCCGTCGCGCAGATCGACCACCCGATAGAGCACACGCTCCCCCTCGTTGGCCAGCAGCCAGACGCGCGCGGCCGGCGGCAGATTCACCTGCACCTGCCCGCCGTGCAACTCGATCTGGCCGGCCAGCGTCGCGGCGTCGTCCGACAGCGCCCGGTCGTAGGCCAGGTTGGCATAGCGTGCGCCGAAGTGGTAGGCCACGCCGCCGGCGACCACGCCGATCAGCGCGAACGCAGTCACCAGCCGCGCGATCAGCGCGCCGCGCAGCGAATCACGCGCCCACATCGCTCACGGCTCGGCATCGGCCTGCAGCGAGTAACCGAGTCCGCGCACGGTCCTGATCTTCAAGCCCGCGGGTTCGAGCTTGCGGCGCAAGCGGTAGACGTACACCTCGACCGAGTTGTCGCTGGTGGGCTCGTCGTCGGCAGCCGCGCGCTGCGCCAGCGCGGCCTTGCTGATGATGCGTCCGGGGGCGTGCAGCAGCGCTTCGAGCACCACCGTCTCGTTCTTGGTCAGCGTCAGCGCCTGCTCGCCGATCCAGCCCTGGTGCGACTCCCACGACCACTTGAGCGCACCGAACTCGGCGGCCGCGCCGTGGCCACGCCGCAGCAG
>DATIFD010000211.1:0-6121 GCA_035455385.1 Burkholderiaceae bacterium | reverse complement strand
GTCCACAGCGTCAGCGACACCAGGGTATCGGCCACGTGCGCGTCCAGGCCGTGGCGCAACGCGAACAGCAGGTAGAAGACTGAGCCGATGCCGCGAATGCCAAACCAACCGATCAGGGTGCATTGCGGCAGCGTGAGCCGCTCGCCCACAACCGCCACCACCACCGACAGCGGCCGCAACACCAGCAGCAGCAGCGGCACGAACCACCAGACGGCCGGCAACGGTGCGGCATAGGCCAACATGGCGCCTACCAACAGCACGAGCGCCAGTTCGGCCAGATTCTCCAGTTGCTCGTGGAAGCCCTGCACCGAGCCGAGCATGGTGGCGCTTGCGTGGTGAGAGTGGGTCGCCAGCGTTTCGTAGGCGTGACCTTCGAAGTCGCTGGCAGCGGCCAGTGGCTCGGTGTCGGCGCGCGGCCGCTCACGCACGCGCTGCAAGGCCAGGCCCGCCGCGAAGACGGCGAGAAACCCGGACGCCTCGCTGAGTTGAGCCAAGCCGTATGCCATGCCGACCAGGCCGAGGCCAAGGAACTCGTCCAGGCCTACGGCCTCGTCATGGCGGCTGCGCAGGTAGACGACGAGTCGCCCGGTGCCTGTACCCAGCACCCAGCCGATGGCGACGCCGCCAAGTGTGGCCCAGAGCAGGTCGATGCTGTACCAGCGAACGAGATCCGGCCCGAGTTCGTGCAGGCCGAGCAGCCCGAGCCCGAGCATCACGAATGGGTACGCGGCGCCGTCGTTGAGCCCGCCCTCACCGGCCAGACTGAAGCCCAGGCGATCGGGCCGCGAGCCAGGTTCGGACTGCACGCCGGAGGCCAGCACCGGGTCGGTGGGCGCGAGGATGGCACCCAGCAGCACCGCACCACCCAAGGGCAGATCGAGCCACCAGATGCCGATGGCCATGATCATCGCCACCATCGTGGCCATCGACACAAACGCCAGACGCAGCGGCAGCCGCCAGCGACGGTCGCGCAGCGGCACGCCCAGTTGCAGCCCGACCACGAAGAGCGAGATCAGCAGTGCGACTTCGGCCAGTTGCTCCAGCACGCCAGCCTTCGCTGCGGGGTCAGGACGCAGAACATCGGCTGCGTTGGGCCCCAGCAACCATCCGAGTGCCAGATAGACCATCGCGCTGGACAGCGGCAGCCGCCCCAACAACGTGCCCGCCAGCACCATCGTGACGAGCAAGGTGCCGACGAACAACGACCATTGCGCCAGGGACATCGAGTGGCAGACTGTACGCTGCACTCGTGCGGGCATTGGGTCTGCAAGGCGTCGCACAGGTCGTGGCGGCTGCTGCGCACGGCGTTCGAAAAGGTCTACGCTGTGTGACCCCTTACGATGACGGCACTAGGGCAACGCTCGCAGCGACCCATCGCAAGCGTGGCAAGTGAGCCAGATGCTCGCCGTAGGCCCATGCACGCCACGGCCGAACTTCTGCGCGCCACTCGAGCGTTGGGTGGTGGAGTAAATTGGGTCGCAACCTTGATCGGTGTCGAGAAGGCCATCGAGCGTTGATGCGGCGTTCCAGACATCTTTGGGTTGCGCCCCAGGCCACCAGCCCTCTCAGAAGTGCCGACAAGCAGCCGTGCGGCTCAGCACGCGGCGTGGCCGGGGCACCATGCGCGCATGCTTCGGGCGCGCTGCACGATTGACTTGCCGCAAGGCGGCAACAGGGCGTGCGCTTACGCTGGCCGTGCGCTACGGACGGCTTGGCGGCCGGTAGCCGGCGATGGCGCGTTGTCCGTGAAGGGAGTGCTCGAGATGCCCGAGGATCCTTCGACTGGCCCTCTCGACTACCGCGCCCGCGCCCGGGGCGCGAGACCCGCGCGCGCCAGCGATCTGGCGCATCGCACCGTCGCCTTCTTGCTGGCCGGTGGCCGCGGCGCGCGCCTGAAGCAGCTGACCGACCGGCGGGCCAAGCCGGCAGTGCCCTTTGCCGGCAATCTGAAGATCATCGACTTCGCGCTCAGCAACTGCGTCAACTCGGGTATCCGCCGCATCGCGGTGCTGACCCAGTACAAGGCGCAGAGCCTCATTCGCCACGTCGAGCGCGGCTGGGGATTCCTCGCCGCGGACCTGGGCGAGTACATCGACGTGGCGCCTGCGCAGCAGCGCCTGGGCGAGACCTGGTACAGCGGCACGGCCGACGCCGTGCTGCAGAACCTGAACCTCCTGCGCGAGGCGGACGCCGACTACGTGCTCGTTCTCGCGGGGGATCACGTCTACAAGATGGACTACTCGGTGATGCTCGCCGAGCATGTGGCCAGCGGCGCCGATGTCACGGTCTCCTGCGTCGAGGTGCCATTGGCCGACGCGGCGAACTTCGGCGTCATGGCGGTCGATGCGCAGGGGCTCGTAGTCGACTTCCAGGAGAAGCCCGCCCGGCCGTTGCCGCTGCCGGGACAGGACGATCGCGCCCTGGCGAGCATGGGCATCTACGTGTTCGGCACGGAGTTGCTGTCCGAGGCACTCGAACGAGATGCCCGCGAGGCCACCTCGAGCCACGACTTCGGCAAGGACCTGATCCCGGGCCTGGTCAGGCAGGGGGCGCGGGTGATGGCCCATCGCTTCGCCGACAGTTGCGTCAACATGGTGGGCGACCAGCCCTACTGGCGCGATGTCGGGACGATCGACGCGTTCTGGAACGCCAACATCGGCCTGACCCACGTCGTTCCGGAACTCAACCTCTACGACGACCACTGGCCGATCCTCAGCCAGCAACCGCAACTGCCGCCTGCGAAGTTCGTGTTCGACGAAGACGCGCGGCGCGGAACCGCCCTGGACTCGCTGGTGTCCAGCGGCTGTATCGTCAGCGGCGCAGTCGTTCGGCGTTCGATCCTCTTTGCCAAGGTGCGTGTCGGCGACGGCAGCCTCGTGGAGGACTCGGTGGTGCTGCCGAACGTGGTCATCGGACGCCGAGTCGTGCTCAAGCGCGCCGTTGTCGACAAGCGGTGCGTGCTGCCCGATGGATTCAAGGCCGGCGTGTCTGCCGAGGAGGACCGGGCACGTTTTCACGTCACCGAACGAGGCATTGTTCTGATCACACCCGAGATGCTCGGCCAGGGCGTTCCCGAGCGGCACGGCGTCTAGCTCGCCATCGCGTGACGCGGGCGGCGCAGGGCGTGCTCGCGGAGCGTCGGTCGGCTGGTGGGGTAGATCGAGGCAGGCGATTGCGCGGGGTCAACGCGCTGCGGCCTGTGCGCGCGAAGAATCGATCCAGTGCACCGAGTGTGAACGGGGGTTTTCGTGATGCGAGCCTGGGAATGGTCTCGAAGCAGTCTGAGCTTGATTGCGAGTGCGTGCATTGCGCTGGGTCTGCTGGCTTTGGCCGGCAGCGTGTTCGCAACCTAGCAGGCGCAGGGCGGCTCACGTCGCGGCCACACCGGCCTGCGCGTCCAGCCCTGATCGCCAGCATCGCGCTCAGCCCGATCACGCGCTTGCGCTGGCAGCGCCAACAGAAGGGGCGGCACGATCCGACGCCGAAGGCGCCACCCGCTCACGGAGCGGGTGTTTCCCCGGGCTCGATGCTGTCCACCCTCGGCTCGTCGCGCTCAGGATGCTGCTTGATTACCTGCTTCAGGCGCTCGTCGCGAACGATGCCGTGCTTCTCTCCCTGCTGGACCTCGGGCTCCCGAGGCGCGGGGGTTGCGGGACGCTTGGGCTGCTGCTGGTTCATCGGAATCACCTCATGCCTGCAATCTAGACCAATGCACCGTGTCGGCATTGCTCGCCGTCAAGTCTGGCGAGCGCAAACCGCCTTGCGCCCACGCAATGGCGTTGCATCCTGGGTGGCCAGCATGATTCGTGCGCATTCTCTCGGGTCGGTAGTGCCGTTCGCCGTCGTTCGATCGGCTGGGCAGTTGGGCCAGGCATGAGGCCTCTGCGCTTGGCCATCGTCGGTGGGGGACGGCTGGGACGCGCGTGCGCAGGCGTCGTGCACGAGTCGAGCGATGTCGTGGCTGCCGGCATCGTGCAGCCGCGAGTCGCAGAACCCTCCCCGCCGCGGAAAGCAGCCCCCGGCACCGCCTGCGCTGGTCACATCAGCGAGCTGGGCGAGATCGATGCGGCGCTCGTCTGCGTGCCGACAGAGGTTGTGCCCGGCGTGGCCCACGGGCTGCTGCAGGCGCGCGTGCCGATCGTCGAGTGCGCGAGCTTCGATGACGACGCACTGGCGCGTCATCACCAGGAGATTGCGCATGCGGCGTCGCGTCATCGCGTGGCCGCGGTGGTCGGCGCCGGTTGGGACCCCGGCCTGCTGCCGCAGTTGCAGCGTCTGTTCGAGCAGCTGATCCCCAAGGGGCGCTCGCACGTGAGTCGGCACGTGGCCGCTGCGGCTCATCACACGGCTGCGGCCGAGGGGGCACCCGGTGTCGAGGCCGCGCTGTGCAGCGAACTGCACGAGGCCGGCGGCCGCGTCAAGCGCTACCTGTACGTGCAACTGACCCCTGGTGCGGACCTGGAGTCCGTGCGACGTCACATCGAGAGCGACCCGGTGTTTGCCGAGACACCGACGCAGGTGCTGGCGGTCGACGATGTCGCCGACTTCGAACGGGACCAGCAGGGTGTGCTCGTCGAACGGCTCGGCGAAGGCACCGCCGGCCCGCATGCCAGTCTGATCCTGGAGGCCCGCTGCGATCCGACCCTGTTCACCGCCAGGCTGATGATCGATGCGGCGCGCGCACTGCCGCTGCGAGGGCGGGGCGCCTTTCGCTACACGCCTTTCGGCCTGTTGCCCGTGGCTGTGTCGGGGCCCGCCGCTGGTCGCCAGTAGTCGAGGGCCGATCCCTCCATCGCACGGGCGGCGGCGCAAGGCTGCGCTTCGTCAGCGCTCGCGGCCATGCGATTCGCGACGCGCCAACCACACGGTGGCCGCGCAGATCAGTGCACCGCCGGCCAGCGTGGTGGAGCTCGGCACGTCGGCGAAAAGCACGAAGCCGAGCGATGCCGACCACACCAGATCGAGGAACTTGACCGACTGCGTGGCCGAGATGTCGGCCCGCGTGAACGACCGGGTGAGGCAATAGTGGCCGGCGCTGCCGAGCACGCCGGTGAGCGCAAAACCCAGCCACTGCAGCGCGGTCACCGACTGCCAGCTCATCAGCGCCAGCGGCAGACTCAGCATCGCCACGCTGATCGCTTGCCAGACGAGGATCGTGCCCGTGGTCTCGTGGCGCGTCAGCGCCTTGGTCATCAGGAACGACGCGGCGAACACCGGCGCCGACGCCAGCATCACCAGGTGGTAGACCCCGGCACTGGCCGACAGCCTGGGTGCCACGACGATCAGCACGCCGGCAAGGCCCGCCAGCGTGGCCACCCAGCGCTCCCAGCGCATCGGCTCGTCGAACACCAGTTTGGCACCGATCAGGATGAAGATCGGTCCTGTGAAGCCGATGGCCGTCATGTCGGCCAGCGGGATCCTCGGCAGCGCCACGAACCACAGGCAAAGGCCCAGCGTGTGGGCCGCTCCGCGCATGAACTGGCCGCCGACGTTGCGCGGGCGGTAGGCCGCAAAGCCTCTGTGCCACACGATCGGCAGCAGCACTACGAGGCCGAAGAAGTAGCGCAGGAACTGCGCCTGGAACGGATCGATCGTCATCGCCAGCGCGCGCATCAACGCGTTCAGCAGCGAGAACAGCGCGCCGGCGGCCACTGCCCACAGCATCGCGCGCGTGGTTGGCGGCAGGTGCGCGGTGCGGCGATGGATGGCCTGCGCGATGCGATGCCACGGCCGCGTCCACGGGCCCGGTGCGTGCACGGTCGTGGTGGTGGGTTCGGCGCTCACGCACCGAGAATACCAACGGCGAGCGACCCGACCCGCGCCGCCGTGCGCCCTCGCTACAGTGGGGCATCTGCAGACCAGGAGGCACCATGACATCCGCCGGTGAACGCAGCGAACACGGTGCGCAGCTCGACTTCAGCGCCGACATGAGCTACGGCGACTACCTGCGCCTGGACGCCGTGCTCGGTGCGCAGCATCCGCTGTCGCCCGACCACAACGAGATGCTGTTCATCGTGCAGCACCAGACCAGCGAACTGTGGATGAAGCTGATGCTGCACGAGCTGCAGGCCGCCGTCTCCCGCATCGCCGGCGACGATCTGGCCCCGGCGTTCAAGATGCT
>DATIFD010000210.1:0-5501 GCA_035455385.1 Burkholderiaceae bacterium | reverse complement strand
TGACGATGGCGCGTGCGATCGCCACGCGCTGCTGCTGGCCGCCCGACAGCTCCGCCGGGGTGTGCGTCTCCCAGCCCGCCAGGCCCACCAGTGCCAACGCCTGGCGCGCAGCGGCGTGGCGCTGCTCCCCGGGTACGCCGCGGTACAGCAGCGGCAACTCGACGTTCTCCAGCGCGCTGGTGCGTGCCAGCAGGTTGAAGCCCTGGAACACGAAGCCCATCCAGCGCCGCCGCAGCCGCGCGCGCCGGTCGCGCGTGAGGTTCTGCACCGCAACGCCGCGAAACTCGTAGGCGCCGGTGGTCGGTGTGTCGAGGCAGCCGAGGATGTTCATCGCGGTGGACTTGCCCGAACCGCTCGGGCCCATGATGGCGACGAACTCACCGGCGTCGATGTCGAGATCGACGCCGCGCAGGGCCTGGAATGCCGCGCTGCCGCTGCCATAGACCTTGGTGACGCGACGCAGCCGGATCAGCGGCTCGCCGGTGGCCACCGGCGCGGCCCCCTTCGACCCGGCGGGAACCGGCGGCGCCGGCGGGGGCGCGAGCTGCGAGCGGGGGAGTACGCTGCTCACTTGGCGCTGCCGCTGCGCTGATCGGTGATCACCGCCATCCCCGGCTGCAGCTGGTCGCTGCCGACCTCGGTCATGCGACCGTCGGAGATGCCGGCCACCACCGCGATCGCCACCGGCTGGCCATCTCGCAGCACGTACACCTGGCGCGGGCCCGTTGCGCTCGGCGTGCCAGGGGCGCTGGCATCGCCGGGCCGCCGTGCGACCCGGGATGGCGGGCGCGGGATCAGGCTGCCGACGATGCCGCTGCGCGCGCCCGACGCCGCGGCCGCCGGCATCGCGCCGTTCGCTGCCACCGCCGGCGTGAACCGCAACGCGGTGTTTGGCACCAACATCACCTGATGGCGCTCGGTGGCGGTGATCGTCGCCGTGGCCGTCATGCCGGGGCGCAGCGCCAGGTCCTTGTTGTCGACGTCGAGCTGTGCCTGGTAGGTCACCACGTTGTCGGTGGTGGTGGAGCCGTATGCCACCCGGGTCACGGTGGCCGGAAAGCGCCGGTTCGGATAGGCAGCCACCGTGAAGGTGGCGTGCTGGCCAACCACCACCGAGCCGACGTCGGCCTCGTCGACGTTGACCATCAGCCGCAGCTGACGCAGGTCTTCGGCGATCGAGAACAGCGTCACCGCCTGCAGCGACGCGGCCACCGCGTTGCCGGGGTCGACCGATCGCGTCAGCACGACGCCGTCGCTGGGCGAGCGGATCGATGCCTTGGCCAGGTTGGTCTCGTCGGTCGACAGCGCGGCGCGCGCGTCGTTGACGTTCGCGCGTGCGCTCGCCTCGTCGGCGCGTGCCCGATCGAGCGTTGCGCGTGCGGTGTCGAGCTCGGACTGCGATGGCACCTTGCCGGCGGAGAGCTGGAACACCGCTTCGAGCCGCTTGAGGTTGCCGTCGGCCTCGACGCGCGTGGCCACCGCCTGGTTCACCTTGGCCTCGGCCGCGGCCAGCGTGGCGCGCGAGCGGGCGATCTGGTCGTGCAGCTTGGCCAGATCGAGCTGCACCAGCACCTGGCCCTTCCTCACGGTGTCGTTGATGTCGACGAACACCTGTGCCACCGTGCCCGACAGCTCGCTGCCGATGTTGATCGTGCGCGTCGGCTGCAGCGTGCCGTTGGCCACCACGGACAGCCGCAGGTCGCCGCGCGTGACCGGGGCCGTCACGTAGACCGGTGCCGCCTGCGAGCTGCGCTGCGTCCACCACCAGCCGACGCCGCCGAACACGACACCCGCCAGCACGAGGGCCACCCACAGGGTCGGGCGCCGCCACCAGGCCTGTGCCGGCGTGCCGAGCAGTTGATCGATGTCGCTGCGGCTGCGGGCGGCGGAGGTGTCGGTGTCTGTGGTCATGACGGGGTGCGCGCCGATTGCGCGGAGCCGCTTCGTTCGGCAACCCAGCCACCGCCGAGCGCCTTGACCAGGCGCACCTGGGCGGTGGCCACATCGGTGCGGGCGTTGGCCAGGCCGTCCTGTGCCACCAGTTGCGAGCGCTGCGTGTCGAGCACGACCTGGAAGTCGATCACGCCGCCGCGGTAGCGCAGCCGCGCGATCAGCGATGCGTTGCCGGCCGCCTCGGCGGCGCGTTCCAGCGTGTCGCGGCGCTCGGTTGCCGTGCGCAGTGCGACCAGCGAGTCCTCGACGTCCTTCAAGGCGGTCAGCACGGTGCCGTGGTAGACCGCCTTGGCGGCTTGCCAGGCCGCATCCTGCGCGTCGACGCGCGCCTCCAACGCGCCGCCGTTGAACAGCGGCACCGTGACGCCGGCCAGCAGCGTCGCAGCGCCGCTGCCGGGTCCACCGAGCGCGCCGATCGTCAACGCGCTCAGTCCGATGTTGCCGCTCAACGAGAAGCTCGGGAAGCGCTGGGCGTCGGCCTGCGTGGTGCGTTCGGCCGCCGCGCGCACCTGCTCCTCCGCACGGCGGATGTCGGGACGCTGGCGCAGCGTGTCGGCCGGTATCGTCAGCGCGATCGCATCGGGCGCTACCGGTGGGTCGGTCACCGCCGCCTGCGACAGCTCGGGCAGTCCGCCCGGCGCGCGCCCGGTCAGTACCGCGATGCTGCTGGCGGTTTGCGCCAGCGTGTTCTGCAGCGCCGGAATCTGGGCGCTCGTCTGCTCGGCGGCAGCGCGCGCCTGTTCGACATCGAGCGAAGTCGCCAGTCCTGCCTGCGCCCGCCACTGGGCGATCTGCAACGTCTCCTGCTGGATCGCCAGGTTGTCGCGTGCCACATTCAGCCGCACCCGCGTGCCGCACCATTCGAGGTACGCGGTGGCCACTTCGGCGGCGATCGATACCTGCACATCGGCGAGCGAGGCGGCGCTGGCCGAGGCATCGGCCAGCGCCGCGTTCACACCGGCACGGTTGGCACCGAACAGGTCGGGCTCCCAGCTGGCGTCGAAGCCGGCGCGAAACAGACTTGCCGCCGGCGCGCCGGAAGCCTTGCTGCGCTGCGCCGACGCGCTGGCGTCCACTTGCGGCAACAGGTTGGCGCGCGCGACGGTGACCAGCGCGCGGGCCTGGCGCAGCGCGGCCACGGCAGCGTGCACGTCGGTGTTGGCCGCGAGCGCACGCTCGACGAGACTCGTCAGCTGGGGGTCGTTGAATTCACGCCACCAGTCGGGCTGGATCGTGTCGCCGGCGCGGATGCCGGCGGTGGTTGCCGACCAGGTGGCCGGAACGTCCATCGCCGGTGGCTCGCCGGGATGCTGCGGCACCAGGCCGGCGCACCCGCTCAGCGCGGCGGCCATGGTGATCGGCGCGATCAGCCCGACCCGCGCTGTGCGCGAGCCGCGACGTGTCTGGCCGATGTGAACTGACGACATGCCGCCAGCATCGGGCCGCCGTCTTTCGACGGTGGTTCGCCCGCGTAAAACCGGGTAAAGACGCACGGCGTAGTGTCGCACCGAGCCGCCGTGCACAACGGCGGCGCCGTCAGCCGGCCAGGTCGCGCAGATGCAGCACAGTCCAGCTGCGTTCGGCCGCCTCGGCGGCGAGCCACAGGTCCGGATTCACCGCCACCGGCCGGCGCACCGCCTGCAGCAGCGGCAGGTCGTTGATCGAGTCGCTGTAGAACGTGGTGTCGCAGTCGCGCAGGTCGATGCGCTGCGCGGCCAGCCACTGCTGCAGCCGCGTCAGCTTGCCCTCGCGCATGTTCAGCGTGCCGGCGATGCGGCCGGTGAAGCGGCCGTCGTCCGCCGTCTCGCACTCGGTGGCGATCAGGTGCGGCAGCCCCAGATGGGCGGCGGTCAGCTCGGTGATGAAGCGGTTTGTCGCGGTGGTCAGCACCACCAGTTCGCCGGCGCTGCGGTGCCGCTCCACCAGGGCATGGGCCGCATCGCCGATGCGCGGCGCGATCACGTCGTCGAGAAACTCGCGCCGCAGCGGCTCCCACTGCGCGCGCGTGCGCCCGGCCAGCGTGGAGACGTAGAACTCGGTGAATTCGTAGGGGCTGACCGTGCCGGCGCGGTACTCGCGCTCCATCTGCCGGTTGCGCTGCTCGAACGTCGAGCGTTCGAGCTCGCCGCGCTGCATCAGGAAGTCGCACCACAGCACGTCGCTGTCGCCATCGAGCAGCGTGTGGTCGAGGTCGAACAGGGTCAAGGGAAGAGGCCGTGGCATGACGCTCAGTCCAAAGCCAAGCCGACACCGCAGATCCGGCTTTGTCGGGCTGCTGGTGGCGCCCCCTCGGGGGGGAGGCGGCCGCTAGGCCGCATCGGGGGGGAGCCTGAGATGCCAGGCCTTCGGCCGCGTGAAGGTCTGGATGCCGTGCGTCGACAGCGTCAATCCGATGCCGGAGTCGCCGTATCCCGACCACGGCAGGCGAGGGCTGACGCGGTCACAGCAGTTCCAGTACACGCTGCCGGCGTTGACGCGCGCCAGCAGCTCGCGCGCCTTGGCCTCGTCCCGGGTGTAGACGCCGGCGGTGAGGCCGTAGCGTGTGTCGTTCATCAGCGCCACCGCCTCGTCGTCGCTGCGCACCTTCTGGATGCCGATGACCGGGCCGAAGCTCTCCTCGCGCATCAGCTCCATCGTGTGGTCGACGCTCGTGAGCACGGTCGGTGCATACCAGTTGCCTGGCCCCGCCAGTCGATGGCCGCCGACGAGCAGCTTGGCGCCTTTGGCCTGGGCATCGGCCACCTGCGCGTCGAGCACCGCGAGCTGCGGCGCGCGCGTGATCGCACCGATGTAGGTGGCCGGGTCCATCGGATCGCCGATCTTGAAGCCCTTGACGGTGGCAACGAAGTGCTCGACGAAGGCGTCGTGCAGCGACTCGTGCACGTAGATGCGTTCGACCGAGCAGCAGCTCTGGCCGGTGTTGTACATCGCGCCGTCAGCCAGGCTCTCGGCCGCAGCCCTGGGGTCGGCATCGGCGCGCACGTAGGTGGGGTCCTTGCCGCCGAGCTCGAGCTGCAGCTTCACCAGCTTCGGCGCCAGCGCCTGCGCGATGCGCACGCCGGTGGCGTGGCTCCCGGTGAAGAACAGGCCATCGAGCCGTTGGTTCAGCAGCGCCGCGCCGACCTCGCCGCCGCCGACCAGGGCATGCATCACGTCGCGCGGCACGCCCGCTGCGTGCAGCAGGCGCGCGATGTGCGCGCCGGTGAGGCTGGCGAACTCCGACGGCTTGTACAGCACCGCGTTGCCGGTGAGCAGCGCCGGGATGATGACGTTGCAACCGACGAAGTACGGATAGTTCCAGGCCGAGATGTTGCCCACCACGCCGAGTGGCACGTGGCCGATGCGCTCGCGCATGCCGGCGTCGTCGAACACCGGCTCGTCGGCGATCGCCGCTTCGGTTTGCGCCAGGAAGAAGTCGATGCGCGGCAGCAGGCCGTTGAGCTCGTTGCGCGCCTGGGCGATGGGCTTGCCCATCTCCATCGTCAGCGTGGCAGCCAGCGCGTCCAGTTCGGCGACCACGCCAGCGCGGAAGCGCTGCACGATCGCCA
>DATIFD010000209.1:0-2701 GCA_035455385.1 Burkholderiaceae bacterium | reverse complement strand
CTGCAGCATCCGACCGCTGCGTGGTAGGCGGCATGGAAGCCGTCGTGGAATCGTGCGTGGAATCTGATCGACAGCCCGCGCGACGCACGGCGCGCGGATTACATCTGAAACTTCTCGGGCCGATGGCGATCCGCCGCGGCGGCGACGCGCTCGCGCTGCCGCCGTCGCGCAAGGTGCGCGGCCTGATCGCCTACCTCGCGATGGCCCCGCACGCGGTGGCGCGCAGCCAGCTGTGCGAACTGCTGTGGGACCTGCCCAGCGATCCGCGCGGCGAGTTGCGCTGGTGCCTCAGCAAGGCCCGCGGCCTGCTCGACGAACCCGGCAGCGCGCGGCTGCTCACCGACGGCGAGACCGTGCGGCTCGACCTCGCCGGCTGCGAAGTCGATGCCGCCGAGGTGCGGCGCGCCACGCAGCACGGCATCGCCGGCCTCGACCTCGAGCGCCTGCGCGCGCTGGCGTCGCTGTGCGCCGGCGACTTCCTGCAGGGCCTCGAGATCGAGCGCAGCGCGCCGTTCAGCGCCTGGCTGACCGGCCAGCGGCGGCACCTTCGCGCCGCGCATGCGGCGATCCTCGAACACCGGGCGCGCGCGCTGCCGCCGGCCAGCGACGACGCGCTGGAGTGCATCGAACAGTGGCTGCAGTTGGCGCCGTTCGACCGCCATGCGCACGAGCTGCTGCTCGACGCGCTGGCGCGACGCGGCCGCATCCGCGAAGGCGACGAGCACCTGGCCGCCACCGCGCGCGCCTTCGAGTCCGAAGGACAGGATTGGGCGCCGCTCGGCCTCGCCTGGCGCGCCGCCAAGGCGCGACACGCCGGACTGCCGGTGGCGCTGCGCGACGACGAGCCGTTCATCGAGGTGGCACCGGGCGAGCCCGATGCCGCCGCGCGCGTGCAGCACCGGGCGTCGATCGCGGTGATGCCGTTCGACGAACCCGGGCGCGACAGCAGCGTGCGCGGTGGTCTGGCCGACGGTCTGGCCTACGACGTGATCACGCGCCTGGCCAAGCTGCGCAGCCTGTTCGTGATCGCGCAGGGCACGGTGTTCGCGCTCGACGAGCGCCACGTCGGTGCCGAGGAGGCCGGCCGCCGGCTCAACGTCGACTACGTCGCCGGCGGCACGTTGCGCCGCACCGGCGACCAGCTGCAGGTCCAGGTGCAGCTCACCGAGACGCGCAGCGCGCGCATCCTGTGGGCCGACACCTTCAGCGCGCGGCACCACGACGCGCTGGGCGTGCTGGACGAGATCGGCAACCGCATCGTCGCGTCGATCGAGCACCAGATCGAGCTGGCCGAACGCAACCGCGCGGTGCTGAAGCCGCCCAGCTCGCTCGACGCATGGGAGGCGTACCACCGCGGCCTGTGGCACATGTACCGCTTCAACCGCGACGACAACCAGCAGGCGCGGCACTTCTTCGAGGTGGCGCTCAAGCTCGACCCGACCTTCTCGCGCTCGTATGCGGGGCTGTCGTTCACGCACTTCCAGAATGCCTTCCTCGGCTGGGGCGAGCGCTCGCACGAGGTCGAGCAGGCCTACGGTGCCGCGTCGCGCGGGCTGATGGCCGACGAGCACGACCCGGCAGCGCACTGGGCGATGGGCCGCGCGTTGTGGTTGCGCGGGCGACTCGACGAGTCGCTGACCGAGCTCGACACCTCGGTCGAGCTGAGCCCCAACTTCGCGCTCGGCCACTACACGCTGGCGTTCATCCACGCGCAGTCGGGCGACCCGAACGCGGCGATCCGCGAGTCGGACCACTCGCGCGGCCTGAGCCCGTTCGACCCGCTGCTGTTCGCGATGCTGGCCACGCGCGCGCTGGCGCTGACGCGCCTGGGGCGCTTCGACGAGGCCGCCGACTGGGCGGCCAAGGGCGCGGCGCGGCCCAACGCGCACGTGCACGTGGTCTACATCGCCGCCCACTGCCTGACGCTGGCCGGCCGCCTCGACGAGGCGCGCACGCTCGTCGCCACGATCCGCCGCCAGCTGCCAGGCTACCGGCTCGACGACTTTCTGACCGCGTTTCGCCTCGCCGGCGACGCCGAAGCACAGTTCCGGCACGCGGCGCGGTTGAACGGGCTGAGCTGACGCTCGGCGCGGGGGCGGTGCCGGGCGTTGCAGACCTGCGCGTGGCGACGCGGCTAGCCACGACGACCCGCCAGGAAGCAGGCCAGCGCCAGCGCCTGCAGCAGCGCGACCGTCGCGAAGAACGCGGTCGATCCGACGCCGACGCGCACGGCGCCGCTGGCCTGCAGCAGCGCACCGAACAGCACCGGTGCAAAGGCGTAGGTGCCCTGCGCGGTGGCCACCACCAGCGCCACCACGCGCGGCACGTCGGGCGGCGCGAACTCCCGCTGCACGATCAGCGGCGGCAGCGACGTGGCGTTGCCGATACCCGAGCCGAACAGCACGACCGCCAGCAAGATCGGCACGGGCTGGTTCTCGCCGACGCCGCACATCACCAGGATGCCGAGCAGCTGCACGGCGTAGCCCGCGGCGGCCACCACGCGTCGCGGGGCTGCGGCGGGCATCGCGTTGGCGACGACGACGCGGCCGGCCATCGCGCAGACCGTGGCCAACCCCATCACCCAGCCTGCACGCTGCGCGCCGAACAACGGCACCAGCAGCGAGAACAGGTGTGCGAGCACGCCGATCTGCGCGAACAAGCCGATCGACATGCCGAGCGCCAACGTGCGAAAGCACCGGTC
>DATIFD010000208.1:0-3905 GCA_035455385.1 Burkholderiaceae bacterium | reverse complement strand
GGGCGCAGCCCGGCGGCGATGCGCTCGACGTCGCCGCCGGCTTCGACGCGCGTGGTGCGCGACTGCCACAGCGCGCGCAACTCGTCGTGCAGCGGCGCCAGCGCCGCGGCGACCACGTCGCGCCAGAACGCCGGCGCCTCGCCTTCGACCCATTGCCCGCGGCCGCGGCCGAAGTGCGCGACCGCGAGGTAGCGCAGCAACGCGGCCTCGACCATCGGCGTCAACGCGTCGGCGCTCCAGCCGACCGAGGGCGGGCCGCCGCCGCGCATCACGTTGATGCCGCGCGCCAGCCCGGCGCCGCCGAGCGCGCCGAGCAGGCCGCCGGCGAGCAGCCCACCGCCCATCGTGAGGCCGCCGGTCGCGATGTCGGCCTTCAGCCCGGCGAGCGCTCCGCTGAGCACGCCGGCCAGCACCGCGGCCTTGCCTTCGGGCACGCGGGTCTGGACGTCGAACTGCGTGGCCACGCGCGCCAGGATCTCGCCCTGCGCGTGGCCTTCGATGCCATGCAACGCCAGCAGCTCGGTCGTGCTCGCGCGCACGTCGTCGTCGAGCTGTGCGGCCAGCGCCGCCCGTGCCTGCTCGACGGGATCGTTGTTGTCGCCGCTGCTGCCGAAGAGCGGCCCGAGCCGCGCGGCCAGCCGCTTGACGCGCTCGGCCAATCCGCGGGCGCCTTCGACGCGTTGCCGCGCGCATGCGATGCGCGCCAGGCTGTCGGCCAGCCCTTTCATCGCTTGCACGAAAGTGGCCTGGCGGCCCTGCCGCCAGGCGTCCGTCAGTCGCACCATCGCGTCGCGCGTGTCGCCGTCGAGCATCGTCTCGACGGCGCGCAGCAGCGCCAGCTCCTGCACCCAGCAGCGCGCGAAGGCGTCCATCGGCAACACCAGCACGCCGGCGCGCAACGGCTGCAGGTGGCGGCGCCAGCGTTCCACCTCGCGCGCCTCCTCGTCACCGCCGCGCGGCGCGCCGAGCTGGTTGAGCAGCACCAGCACCGGCTTGTCGAGCCAGGCCAGCATCGCCATCTCGGCCTCGACGTACGCCGCCGCCTCGGGCGACTCGGCCGCATTGACGAGGTACAGCACAACCTGCGCCTGGTCGTGCACGTGGCGCAGCGCCTGCTGCGTGTACCAGAACGAGCGATCGCGCCAGCGGTCCCACACCTCGGTGAGAAACCAGCCGATCGCGCCGCCGTGACGCTGCAGCCGCCGCACGAGGCGCACGCTGTCACCGAGGCCTGGCGTGTCCCACAGCCGCAACTCGTCGCCGGCCACACTGGTCAGCAGCAGATGGTCTTCGCTGAACTCGGTGACGTGCGGTGCGTCACGCACGGTGCCGACGTCGCGCTGCAACAGCGTGCGCGCCAGCGTCGTCTTGCCCGCGTTGGTGTGCGAGATCAGGCTGAGCGCGATCGTGGCGGCGCTCGCAGTCATGACGCTGCCGGCGACGGCGTCGCCGCGCGCAGGGCATCGAGCTCGTCGAGCGCGAACGAACGCCACGGCAGCTCGCGCGCCGCCGCCCATTGGCGCCACACGGCGCGACGCTCGCCGATGCGCTCGGGCAGCGACGCAAAACGCTGCCGATAGGCCGACTCGTCGACCACCAGCAGCAGCGGCAACGCCGGCGCGGCGGCCTTCAGCGCATCGACGAGGCGGCCGTGGTGGTCGTCCTCGGGTGTGGCCGCCAGGTCGACCAGCAGGACGCGCAGCGTGACGCCACCCGCAGTCAACCGTTGCGCGGCCTCGTCTTCGTCGCCGACCGCGGTGGCGGCGGCGAACTGCAGCTGCAAGTCCTCACCCAGCTCGCGCGCCAGCAGGGTGCGCAGCCCGAGCGCCGCCTGTGCACCGGGCGCCTGGGCATACGGGCACACCTGCACCACGCTCGGCTGCCGGCGTAGCGCCTGCACCTCGCGCAGCATCGCTGGGTCGTCGAGGGGCAGTACGAAGTGCCGTGCGCGCCACGCCGCGCTGGCCAGTGCCCACACCGCCAGCAGCAGCCGCGGCGCCACCACGGCCAGCACCAGAGTGGCCGCGTACAGGTGGATCCACGGCGCTGCGCCCGCAGTGGCTGCCTGCTCCGGCGAGGTCAGGCGCATCGCATCGAGTGCGGCGACGTCCGGCACGGCGATGCCGATGACCGCGGCGGCCGGCCCCAGCAGGTGGCTGAGCAGCATGTGCACGGTCGCGGCGTCGAGGAACGTGCTCTGCCAGCCGGCGCGAAAGTCGAGCACGAGGCCGCGCAGGTACAGACTGGCGATCAGCCCGCCGGCCAGCGCGGCGGCGGCCACGTGCAGAAGCGCCGCCACGCGCTGCAACACCAGCGGCGCCGACAGTTCGGCCCAGCGACGCGTGGCGGCGCGCAGCGGCCCATCGCCGGCCGCGCGCTGCCACCAGGCGAGCAAGGCGCGCCGCAGTCCCGTGCCCGCGCCGCGGGCCGGCCGCCCACCGCGCCACGCATGCACCACCAGCAGCACGTAGACGGCCAGGTTCCACGCCACCACGCCCCAGGCAGCGGGGCCCAGCACGTTGACGATCTGGTGGCGATCGAGCAGGTCGGTACCGAGGCCCGCGACCGCGCCGATCAGCGCCGCCAGCAGCAGCCAGCGCCAGCGCCATGCCGGCTCCGAAAGCCAGCGGCGCACAGCGCGATCGCGTGGCTCGAGTCGCTGCAACGCATGGCGCGCGCGTTCGGCGAGCAGCCGCTCGGCCGGCGCGTCGGGGCCGAGCGCCTTGGTTGCCAGGCGGCTGGCCCAGGCCGCGTCCTCGCGCGTCCACAGCGGTGAGTCGGCGCCGTCGAACGCCTGGACCAGTACGACCTGCCGCGCCGCGGTCGCATCCATCGGCGTCAGGCGAAGCCGCGACGTCGCATCCGGTGCGACCGCACACCGATCGACCGCACCGGTGGACGCCGGCGCGCCACTACAGCAGTTCGACCGCCATCGCGGTGGCCTCGCCGCCGCCGATGCACAGTGCCGCCACGCCCTTCTTGAGGTTGCGCTTCTTCAACGCGCCGAGCAGCGTGACGACGATGCGCGCACCCGAGGCGCCGATCGGATGGCCGAGCGCGACGGCGCCGCCGTGCACGTTGACGATCTCGTGCGGCAGCTTGAACTCCTCCATCGCCGCCATCGTCACCGCGGCGAAGGCCTCATTGACCTCCCACAGGTGCACCGCCTTGGCATCCCAGCCGGACTTCTTGAGCACCTTCTGGATCGCGCCGACCGGCGCGGTGGTGAACCACTCGGGCGCCTGCGCGTGCACCGCGTGCGCGACGATGCGCGCCACCGGCTTGGCGCCGAGCTTGGCCGCTGTGGACTCGCGCATCAGCACCAGGGCCGCGGCGCCGTCGGAGATGCTCGACGACGATGCGGCGGTGATCGCGCCGTCCTTCTTGAACGCGGGCTTCAGGCCCGGGATCTTTTCGAGCTTGGCCTTGAACGGTTGCTCGTCGAACTTGATCACCGTGTCGCCGCTCTTGCCCGCCACCGTCACCGGCGCGATCTCCCAGCCGAAGCTGCCGTCTTCGTTGGCGGCCTTGGCGCGCGTGGTGGAGGCGATCGAGAACTTGTCCATCGCCTCGCGCGTGAAGCCGTACTTGCCGACGCAGCTCTCGGCGAACACGCCCATCGCCTTGCCGCGTTCGTAGGCGTCCTCCAGGCCATCCATCGCCATGTGGTCGTACAGCGCGGCCTGGCCGTAGCGGATGCCCTTGCGCGCGAACGCCAGGTGCGGCGCGTTGGTCATGCTCTCCATGCCGCCGGCCACCATCACGCTGGCGCTGCCGACGGCGAGCATGTCGTGCGCGAACATCATCGCGCGCATGCCCGAGCCGCACATCTTGCTCAGCGTGACCGCGCCGGTGGAGTCCGGCAGCCCGGCCCTGCGCATCGCCTGGCGCGCCGGCGCCTGGCC
>DATIFD010000207.1:0-8530 GCA_035455385.1 Burkholderiaceae bacterium | reverse complement strand
GGCCACCGCGATCGGCAGCACGCTGCGCCCGGCGGCGGCCGCGGCCAGCGTACGGCGCACGGCCAGCGGCTGTCCCACCTGCACGATGCGCAGCGGCGTGGCCGCGGCGTAGATGCGCCATGGCGCGCCGTTGACCTGCACGGTGGAGAAGCCGAGCACCGCACGCGCCGGCAACACCGGCGCCGGCACGGTGCTGTACAGCACGCCGCCGTCGACCGACCGCACCTGCACCACGTAGTCGAACTCGGCGCGCTCGAGCGCCGCGCGCTCGTCGTCGGCGATGCGGCCCTGGTCGCGCAGCGACAACGCCATCTGCCGGAGGTGGTAGTCGAACAGCTCGTCGGCCTCGCGGCGCACGCTGACGTAGGTGGCGCCACCCACCACCAGCGCCGCCGCGGTGGCCAGGGCGAGCAGGAACACGAACAGCCGCAGCCGCAGCGAGCGCATCACCGGGGCCTGTCCGCCGGCGGCTTCGCGCCTCGATTGCGACCGCTTGGGGTATTCACGCCGCCATCTCCGCAGTGCGAACGGGCCCTAGCCCTTGGGCTCGCCCACGTAGTAGCCGACGCCGCGCACGGTGTGGACGCGGTCGTCGCCGATCTTCTTGCGCAGCTGGTGCACGTAGACGCTGATCGCGTTGCTCTCCAGCTCCTCGCCCCAGCCGTAGAGGCGGTCTTCGAGCTGCGCGCGCGACAGGATCGCGCCGGGCCGCTCCATCAGCGCCTGCAGCAGCGCGAACTCGCGCGCCGACAGCAGCACCGGCCTGCCGTCGCGGCTCACCACGCGCGTGGCCGGATCGAGCCGCAGGTCGGCCACCTGCAGCAGCGGCTGCGCGCGGCCGCTGGCGCGGCGGCCCACCGCGCGCAGCCGCGCCAGCAGCTCGTCGAGCTCGAACGGCTTGACCAGGTAGTCGTCGGCGCCGGCGTCGAGCCCGGCCACCTTGTCGGGCAGCGCGTCGCGCGCGGTCAGCACGATCACCGGCGTGGCGTCGCCGCGCGCGCGCAGCGTGCGCAGCACGTCGAGGCCTCCCTTGTGCGGCAGCCCGAGGTCGAGCAGCACGGCATCGAAGCGCTCGCTGGCCAGCACCGCGTCGGCGGCGCGGCCGTCGCGCACCCAGTCGGCGGCGAAGCCGTGGCGGCGCAGCGCGGCGCGCAGGCTCTCGCCGATCATCTCGTCGTCTTCGACCAACAGGCAGCGCACGGGGCCAGAATGTAGCCCTGTTCAACGGGTCGCCGGCCGGCGCCGCGCCATGGTCCGCATCCTCGGCATCTCGGGCAGCCTGCGCGCCCAGTCGTTCAACACCGCGCTGCTGC
Organism: Burkholderiaceae bacterium; assembly: GCA_035455385.1. Taxonomy (GTDB): domain Bacteria; phylum Pseudomonadota; class Gammaproteobacteria; order Burkholderiales; family Burkholderiaceae_C; genus JAEUPI01. Next base: position 7,217 of record DATIFD010000207.1, on the reverse strand, counting down.
GCGCGGCGCAGGCGGCGGGCGGCGCCGACGTGCAGATCGACGCGGCCACGCTGCACGGCATCCCGCTGTACGACGGCGACCTCGAGGCGCGCGACGGCACGCCCGAGGCGGTGCGCGCGCTGAAGGAGCGCGTGCTCGCCGCCGACGGCCTGCTGATGGTCACGCCGGAGTACAACAACGGCGTGCCCGGCGTGTTCAAGAACGCGGTCGACTGGCTGTCGCGCAAGACGCCCGACCTGCCGCCGGTGTTCGCCGACCGGCCGGTGGCGGTGATCGGCGCATCGCCCGGCGGCTTCGGCACCATCCTGTCGCAGAACCACTGGCTGCCGGTGCTGCGCACGCTCGGCGCACGCCACTGGAGCGGCGGCCGGCTGATGGTGTCGCGCGCGCAATCGGTGTTCGGCGCCGACGGCACGCTGCAGGACGAGGCGATCCGCAAGCAGCTGGCCGAGTTCGTGCAGGGCTTCGCCGTCTTCGTCGCGCGCAGCCAGCGCGAGTCGCGCGGCTGAGCCGGCGTCGTCAACGCTACCCCTGGAGAGAACGATGAACCTTGTGCAACGCGTTGCAACGCTCACGGCGGCGCGCCGCGCCGTTCTGGCGATCGCAACGGCCCTCACGTTGGCCGTGCTCGCGGGCTGCGCGTCGACGCAGCTGAAGGACACCTGGAAGGACCCGGCCTTCACCGGTCCTCCGCTGCAGCGGGTGCTGGTGATCGGCGCCTTCAAGAGCGACCTCAACCGGCGCGTGTTCGAGGACGCCTTCACCGCGGCGCTGCAGGCCGCCAAGACCGACGCCGTGGCGAGCTACGTGACGCTGCCCGAGAGCGGCGCGATCCCCAACGAGCGGGTGCGCGCGGCGGTCAAGAGCACCGGGTCCGATGCCGTGCTGGTGACGCGCGTGCTGCGCGTGCGGCGCGACGTCAACGTGACGCCCGCGTACATGGGCCCGGGCTTCTACCGCGGGGGCTTCTATGGCTGGTACGGCGGCGCATGGGCCGCGACGCCAGCCGACGTGCACGTCTACGACGTGCTGACGGTCGAATCGACGCTGTGGAACATGCGCACCGACAAGCCGGTGTGGGCGGGCACGAGCGAGGTCACGGCGCCGAGCAACGTGACGACGGCGAGTCAGGAGTTCGCCGGCGTGCTGATCCCGAGGATGAAGGCCGACGGCGTCATCTGACGGCGCCAGGCGCGCGGGCCGCGGTGGTCTTCCGCCCCGCGCCCCGGATCCGAGGCGGGGGATCTCGGCTACACCGTGGCCACCGGCGTCACCGGCGAACCCACCGCGCCGGGCAGGCAGGGCGGCGCCGTCGGTTGCGTCCGGCTCGGCGCCGTTGCGGTGGTTCGTCAGTTCGGAAAGAGGCTGGTAGGTGGTACGGCGACGTAGCTGCTCGTTCCAGGTGTCAGCCATCGCAACCGCATCACCGCGCTGCCGCCTTTTTCGTAGTACTCCACCTTCACGCTGTAGCGTTGACCACCGACGAGGTTGATGGTCGGACTCGTGTTCGTCGTCGCGGAGTGGTCTTTCCAGTTGTTGATCAACTGCACGCCGTTGACCCACACGCGCACGCCATCGTCGCTCTGCGTCTGGAAGCGGTAGGCACCGGTGATCGGGGCCAGCACGGTGCCCGTCCAGCGCACCGAGAAGTTGTTCGCCGCGACGCCGGTGCCGGGCGAGCCGGTGCCCCAGTTGAAGTCGATGGCCTCGATGCGGGTCAGCACGGCCGTGCCCGAGAGCGTCGTGTTGTTGAAGTAGCTGCCAGACAGCCCAGTGCCGCCGACCGGTGGCGCCGGCGCGACGAGTTGCGATGCCGGGATCGCGACGAAGCTGCTCTCGCCCGGTGGCATCCAGCCCAGCCGCATCACGGCACCGCCACCCTTCTCGTAGAACTCGGCGACGATGGAGACCACCTGGCCGGCGCTGAGATTGATGCCGGCGCTGGTGTCCAGCGTCGGCGAGTGATCGGTCCAGTTGCTGATCATCGCCACGCCGTTCACCCACAGGCGCACCCCGTCGTCGCTCTGGGTCTGGAATCGATAGGTGCCGGTCGAGGGCGCGATCAGGTTGCCGGTCCAGCGCGCGGAGAAGTTGTCGGCGTTGACACCGGCACCAGGCGACCCGCTGCCCCAGTCGAAGTCGACCGCTTCGGTGCGCGACAGCACGACCGCGCCGGACAGATCGTTGGTGTTGAAGTAGGTGGCGCCGAGACCTGAGCCGGTACCCGGCTGTGCAGGGGCGGCAGGCTCGTCGCCGCCGAGCTCGCGAAGATACGCCACGAGCTTGGCGAGATCGGTGTCGCCGATCGTCAACCCGCTGTGCGCGCGCACGGCGGCCTCGAGTGTCGGCGCCGAGCCATCGTGCAGGTAAGGCGCGGTGGCCCAGACGTCGCGCAGCGTCGGCACGTCGATGCCGTTCAACGGACCGCCCAGGCGCTGACCGCTCGAGGCCTTCACCGTGCCGATGTTGACCAGCGTGTTCTCGCCGCTGCCGCTGAATGCGAAGCCGCTGTGGCAGGCGGCGCAGTTGAGCGACGTGAAGATCGCCTTGCCGTCGGCGGCTGCGGCCGACAGCGAGGCGGCGCCGGGCCGCGTCGGGCTGGGATCGAACGTCGTGAGCGAGCCCACGTACGCCGCGAGCGCGTCGAGATCGGCCGACAGGCCCGTCTTGCGGTCACCGAGCGGCTGCGAGCGTGTGCCGGCCGCGAAGTCGGCATCGGCCATCAGGCCGCTGCCGCCGGCCAGCGCGCGGATCTGACCTTCGAAATCCTGCACCTCGTCGAAGTTGTTGCTCCAGTGCAGGAAGCCCATCGCGCCGCCGCGGCCGCGCAGCGCGATTGTGTTGCGCAGGCCCTCGCCCATGCCGGTCAGGTCCCAGACACGGCCGTCGTGGCCGCCGTCGTTGTGGCAGGAGGCGCAGCTCATGTAGCGATCGCGGGCGAGCCGCGGGTCGCGCGCGTCGTAGAAGTGCTGCTTGCCCAGCAGCACGTTGACCGCCAGCTTCTCGGTACCCACCGCCGACAGCGTCGCGATCGTGGGCACGCTGTAGGTGCCCTGTTCCAGCAGCGGCACGAGGTCGAGCACGCTGACGGTGCGGTCCATGAAGTTGTTGACGAACAGGCGTCGCCCGTCCGGCGACAGCGCCAGACCCTGCGGCGCGCGGCCCACGTCGACGCGCAGCAGTTGCGAGCCGTCGAATGCGTTGACGATCGCGATCTCGCGGCTCGTCTCGAGCGCGACGAACAGGTACACGCCGTGCGGTTCGAACGCGGCGGCGCTGGCGACGCTGGCGTTGTCGTGGTCGATGCGCCGCGCCAGGTCCTCGGCGCCGCTCGCGAGCACGAGGCGCGAGGTGATCGCGCGCACGGTGTTCTGGAAGTTCAGGCCGGTACCGTCGCGCAGCGTGCCGCGCTGGACGTTGTCCTGCTTGCTCGGCACGTAGGCCTGCGAGCCGTCCGGCGAGATCATCGCTGCGCCGAGGTAGTTCGGGATGCCGCGGCCCTGGTTCTCGCCGTCGGGTTTGTCGCTGTGCTGCAGGACGATCGTGCGGACGATGCCGAGCGTGTTCGTCGCGATCTGCACGACCTCGCCGCCGGTCGATGCGGTCGGCGACACCGTCGCGGTGCTCTCGCCGGGCAGCGGGGGCGTGATGAAGCGCGAGGCGTACAGCGTCGAGCCGTCGCCCGAGATCGACAGGTGGCGCACGTTGGCACCCACCGCGACGCTGCCGGTCTGCGCGAAGGTGCCGGTGTCGAACCGCAGCACCGAGCCGCCGGCCTCGAGCGCGACGAACGCCGCGTTGGCCGTGGGCGACATCACGATGCCGAACGGCTGCGATCCGCGTGGCAGCGTGACGGTGCGAACCACCGCGCGCGTCGACGGATCGATCACGCTGATGGTGGCGGCCTGCTTGTTGCTGACCCACAGCGCGCCGCCGGGCGCGACCGCGATCGCGCGCGGCGCCGCGCCGACCGCGACCTCGCCGAGCTTGCCGAGCGTGACCGCATCGAACGCGCTGACGCTGTCGTTGTCCTGGTTGACGACCCACAGCCTGGCATTGCCACTGACCGGGGTCTCGACGACGACGTTGCCTGAGGCCGCGGGCTTGTTCGCCGTGGCCGGCAGGTACACCGCCTGCGTGAAGCTGCGCGTCAGCACGGTGCCGCTGCCATCGGTCACGCTGACGGTCACGAGATAGGTGCCCGGTGCTGCGTAGGCGTGCGTGATGCTGGCCAACGGCGACCAGTCGGTCACCGGGGTGCCGTCGCCGAAGTCCCAGCGGTAGGTGAGGTTCGTGCCGGTGGCCGACGCCGTGTAGGTCGCGACACCGTCGGTGACGACGAAGCTCGGCGCAGGTGGCTGCGCCAACGACAGCGGCGCGGTGCTTTGCACGGTCCAGATGAAGCCGACCGACGTGGTGTTGATGCCGTCGGTCGCCGAGACGACGGCGTTGAAGGTACCCACGCTCGTCGCGGTGCCGCTGATGCGCCCGCTGGCAGGGTCGAGCGTCAGACCGGGCGGCAGGCCGGCGGCACCGAAGGTCAGCGCGTCGCCGTTCGGATCGGTCGCCAGCATCTGCAGGCTCGCCGCGTCGCCGACGACGCTGGCCTGCGCACCGGGATTGGTGAGCACCGGCGTGACGGACGGGTTGGGATTGCTCGCGATGCCGATGCGAATGATCTTCGCCACCGAAGGCACGCCCGCGCCGTCGAAGACGAACAGCATGTAGAAGCCCGGGGTCGCCTCGGCCGCGTGCGTGGGCGCCTGCACGGCGACGTGCGTGCCATTGGCCGCGAAGGTCAACTCGAGGAACCGCTGATCGAAGTTGAAGCTGTGCGACATCGATCCGGTCTTCACCAGCGTGACGCGGCTGATGCCGGCTGCGTTCGCGACGTCGATGCCGAAGGTCTGCCCGATGTCGACCATGCCCGGTGCCGAGACGATCTCGGGGCGCGATGCACGCACGCCTCCGGCCGCAAAGAAGTATGGCGGGTAGTAGATCTCGGCGTTCAGGTTGTTCTTGTTCGGATCGTTGACGTACGTCGGCGCAGTCGCGCCGCCGCCGCTCACGAGCACGCTGCCGTCCGGCAGCAGGATCGCGTTCGAGTGGTACAGGCGCATCTTCTGCGCGACCGCCCCCTGCGTCCACAGGCCGGTGGCCGGATCCCAAGTCTCGGCGATGTTGTTGTAGCCGGTCGACTCGCCGGGGACTGCGCTGCCGCTGGTCGCGACAACCTTGCCATCGGCGAGGATGGTCGCGTTGACCCACGCGCGGCGGCTCGACATCGCTTGCGTCGTCTTCACCACCGGCGTGCCGCTCGTGATGTCGATCGTGTAGGCGCCGTTGGAGTTGCCGCCGATCTGCAGGATGCGGCCGGGCCGGTACATTGCGGTGCTCGACTCCCAGCCGCCGCTGATGGCCGTGTTGAAGCTGCCGGCCGTGGTCAAGGTGCCGGCGCCGGTGGTGTTGACCCAGTACATCTGGCCGTTGCCCGGGTCGTAGCCGAAGACGCGACCGTCGGGTGCGACGAAATTGCGCGGGTACGACGTGCCGATCGAACTCGTGTTGATGCCCGTCATCAGCCGGAAGGTGCCGTCGGTGCCGCGGATCTCCGGGCGGTCGCCACCGCCGGAGCCGCCCTGGATGTAGGTCTCGCCGTTGACCAGCGTGATCGACGAGGAGTACCAGCGCGAGCGCAGCATGTTCGAGCTGCGCGTCAGCGATGACGTCGTGTAGTCGAGCAGGTTGCTGTTGTTGTTGGGACTGTTGGTCGTCTGCGTGCCGGTCCACACGTCGCCGCCGGCGATGAACACGTTGCCGCTGCCCGGCAGCAGCACCTGCGAGCTGCAGAAGATGTCGGTTCCCGTACCGTTGGGCAGGGTCATGTGGCCGGCGTCGGGCGCCGCGTTCGGATCCCAGATGTCGTAGTTCGCGTGGCCCGTCTGCAGGCCGGTCAGGTCGGAGCCGTACGTCAGCACCCGTCCGTCGGGCAGGATCGCGGAGTGCACGGAGATCAGCGGCCATGCATAGACGCCCGACCACATGCCGTTGATGTGCGCGTCGGTTGGCACCGGCCCCGGAGGCACGAAGGCCAGCGCGTGTTCGCGGCCTCCCGAAGCGGCTGACTCGGTCTCCACATCGCCGCCACCGCCGCCGCAGGACATGAGGAGTGCGAGCAGCGCCAGGGTGGCCACATGATGACGGACGCGCCGCGATGCGGCGATGCGAGCGGAATACGGCACGGTCGACCCCCCTCCGGACGCCAATGCAATTGGTTACAACAGTGTCGCGAAACTGAACAGGACGTCGCAACCCCGTGAAGTGGGGTGCGGAGAACCCGAAGCGCGGACGCCGCGCGCTCGCTTTTCAGCGTGCCGCCGTACGAGGCGGTCGATCGATGCGTGGGGTCTTCGGTGCCGCTCGGCGCATTAGGTACCGAGATCGGCGGCTACACCGTGGCCACCGGCGTCACCGGCGAACCCACCGCGCCGGGCAGCCGCAGCGGTGGCGCCGTCAGCAGGCAGCGGCTGCGCCCGGCGTGGCGCAGGTGCAGGGCGAGGTCGTGCAGCCACCACAGCTCGCCCAGCGGCACGCCGAGCTTGAACAGACAGTGCTGGTGCAGGGGCAGCGCCGGGCGGATGCCGTCGCGCTCGCGCGCCGGGTAATGCTCGACCGCGTAGTTGTCGGCACACAGCGCCACCACGCCGCTGTCGGTCACCCAGTTCAGCAGCGCGTCGTCGCGCCCGTCGAGCGCGGGGCACGCCTGGTTGAGCACGTCGATGTCCGGGTTGCGGTGCATTCCGAACAGCAGCGTCGAGAAGCCGGTGTGCAGCAGCACGATGTCGCCCGGCTCGACGCTTGAGCAATCAGCGTCGAGCACGCGCTGCAGCGTCGCGCAGTCGACGATGCGGCGCTCGTCGCCGAAGTGCTTGTGCAGGTCGATCAGCACGGCGCGGCCCTGGATGGCCTTGACGGCGAAGTGCTCGATGCCCAGCGCCTCGGCGCACGACGGGCCGTCGCACGGGTCGCCGACGAACTGGTAGTCGCTCGGTCCCTTGATGTGCTGGTGCGCGCGGTAGCCGTTGTAGTAGACCATCTCGGGCTCACCGTCGCCGTCGGCGTCGAACCACGCGCCGACGTGCGCGAAGCTGTCCCACTGCGTCGAGTACTGCAGGCACATCAGCACCTGGTCGTCGCAGATCACGTCGGTGTTGCGC
>DATIFD010000206.1:0-6375 GCA_035455385.1 Burkholderiaceae bacterium | reverse complement strand
CGTCTTGCGTGATCCAGACCTGGCCCTCGAACACGACGATCGCGCGGCCCTTGCCGTCGCAGACGGGCAGCATCGAACCAGACTTCAGGTCGGTCAGTGGGTGGCGCAGTTCGTTGTCCATCATGCATCTCCAGCTCGTGCTTCGAGCACGCATGCATGGTCGGGGGGCCGCATTGCGGCCGCATTGCGCCGCGCGCCGGCAGCGGTTTCAGCTGCAATGCGGCGCATGTCCGCGCGCGCATCGCTCGCTCCGATCGAGCATTCCTGATTCGGATGCTCAGAGTCGTGACAGCAAAGCGCGCGCCTGCTCGACCCACTCGGTGCGACCGATCAGAAGGTCGGGCGTCTTCGGATCGGGTTGGTTGAAGCGGCATGTGCTGCCGTCGAAGCGGCAGGCCACCAGGCCGTGCGCCAGGGCCACGCCGACCGGGGCACACGAGTCCCACTCGTTCATGCCGCCGGCGTGCACGTACAGCTCGGCATCGCCGCGCAGCACGGCCATCGCCTTGGCGCCGGCCGAGCCGACGCGCAGCAGCTGTCCCCCAAGGCGTTGCGCCAGGTCGTCGGCCACCGCGGGCGGCCGGGTGCGGCTGACCATGATGCGAGGCCGGCCGCTGTGCGGCGGGGGCAGCGCACGCACGCGGTCGCTGCGCCACAGCTGCTTGAGCCCCGGCAGCGCCACCGCACACGCCGCCGGCACGCCGTCGACGCAAAGCGCCACGTGCACCGCCCAGTCGGTGCGGGCGCCGGGCTCGCCGTACTCGCGCGTGCCGTCCAGCGGGTCGACGATCCACACGCGCTGGCACCGCAGCCGCTCGGCACCCGACGGCACTTCTTCCGACAGCAGCGCATCGCCGGGACGGTGCTGCCGAAGCAGCGCCGTGATTGCGGCATTGGCCTGTGCGTCACCGGCACGGCCGAGCGCCTCACCGCGCAGACCGGAGTCCGCACGCAGCGCCAGCAGCAATTGGCCGGCCTGGTCGGCTGCCAGGGCGGCGAGTTCACCGTCGTCGAGGTCCTGGCCCATGGCTCGTCAGCGCGCCTCGAAGCCGCCGCGCTGCCGCCATGCAGCCCGCCCGGGCGCGCACAGGAGTTCGAGCAGGCGGGCTGCCGCCGGCGCCTGCGGGGCGCCGCTGACCACGGCGGCGCTGTACAGGGTGGCCAACGCGTGCGGCGGCGGCAGCACGCCCAGCAGCACCACGCCCGGCGTGTAGAGGATCTCGCTGACTTGCGTGATGCCGAGCGCGGCGAGATCGCCCTCGCGCGCCATGGCCACCATCGCCTGGGCGCCGTTGGGGTGCGCGCGCAGTCGCTCGGGCTGCGCTTGGCCGAGCTCGCGCAACACCTTCAACGCATGGACCCCCGCCGTGGCCCGTTGCGGATCGGGCAGGTAGATGGCACCGGCCCGCTCGAGCAGCGCCCGCAGGGCCGCGGGGTCGGCCACCGACGCCGTCGGCGCGCCCTGCGGCAGCGCGACCCCCGTCTGCACCCAGCCGATGTCGCGCACGCCGCCGGGGGCGACGCGGCCGGCCGCGGCCAGCGCATCGATCATCGCGCGGGTCAGCACGATGGCATCGCACGGTGCGCCGGCGTCGAGCTGCTCGCGCATCGCACCGACAGCGCCGAACGTGCTCACCAGCACATGGCTGCCGGCGCGTTCGAACTCGGCCTGCAGCGCCAGCACCAGGCCCTTGGCCGCGCCCGCACTCAACAGATGCACCGCGGTTGCAGCCACTGCGGCCGTCAGTTCTCGGCCTTGATGCCGGCCTTGCGCACGATCTGGGCCCACTTGTCGATGTCGGCGCGCAGGTAGCGGTCGAACTCCTCGACGCTCAGTGTCATCGCAGTGGCACCTTGCGCGGCCCACTCCTGCTTGACCTCCGGCGTGGTGGCGATGCGGGCGATCTCGGCGTTGAGCTTGCGCAGCACCGAGGGCGGCGTCTTGGCTGGCGCCATCACGCCGAGCCAGATGACGGCTTCGTAGCCGGGCACACCCGCCTCGGCAACGGTGGGCACGTCCGGCAGGATGGACGAGCGCGTGCGCCCGCTGGTGGCCAGCGCCCTCACCTTGCCGGTGCGCACCTGCGGAGCCATCGCGGTGACGGCGTCGAACATCATCTCCACGTGCCCTGCCAGCACATCGGTGCGCGCCCCGGAGCTGCCCTTGTATGGCACGTGCAAGACGTCGATGCCCGCCATCGCCTTGAACAGCTCGCCGGCCATGTGGTACGGCGTGCCGGGCCCCGACGATGCATAGTTGAGCTGTCCCGGCTTGCTGCGCGCCAGCGCGAGCAGATCGGCCACGCTGTGGACGGGCACCGACGGGTGCACGACCAGCACCAGGTCGGAGTAGTTGACCGGCGCCACCGGCACGAAGTCGCGCATCAGCTGGTAGGGCCGGTTGGGGATCAGCGTCTCGTTGACCGTATGGGTGTTGGACATCATCAGCAGCGTGTGGCCGTCGGGCGGCGCCTGCGCGGCCTCCTGGGTGCCGGTGATCGCACCGGCACCAGGCTTGTCCTCGACCACGAACGGCTGCCCGAGGGCGGCCTGCAGGCGTTGCGCGATGAACCGCGCATACACGTCGGCGGGCCCGCCGGCCGCGAAGGGCACGATGATGCGCACCGGGCGCGACGGGTAGTCCTGCGCCCACGCGACCACTGCCGACCAGAGGGCGACGGCGACCAGCCAAGTCCTGCACATGAGGGCTCCCAATTCAGCTGTGGCCTGTGCATCATGGGGCCTGGGCACGAAGGCTGCTGCTGGTGGAACACCGGGGGCGAGGGGGACGTCGGCGACGTGGCACCATGGGCACAATGCACGAGCTGACCTGGATCGACGACACGGCCCCGTTGCCGGCCACCCGTCGCGCCCTGGGCCCGGCCAGCGACGCACCCGGGCTGCTTTGCGCCGGCGGCCGGCTGAGCACGCGGCGCCTCGAGGAGGCCTACCGCCGTGGCGTGTTCCCGTGGTACGGCAATGGGCAGCCGGTGCTGTGGTGGACGCCCGATCCGCGCATGGTGCTGCCGGTGCGCGATTTCAAGCTCTCGCGCTCACTGACCAAGACGCTGCGCAGGTTCGTCGCGTCGCCGGAGTGCGAGATCCGCGTCGACCACGACGCTTACCGCGTGATCGGCGCGTGCGCGCAGGTGCCGCGCGAGGGCCAGAGCGGCACCTGGATCGTGCCGGCCATGGTGCGGGCCTACAGCGAGTGGCACGACGAAGGCCGCGTGCACAGCTTCGAAACCTGGATCGACGGGCAGCTCGTGGGCGGCCTGTACGGCGTGGGCATCGGGCGCATGTTCTTCGGCGAGTCGATGTTCAGCTGGCGCACCGATGCCTCCAAGATCGCGCTGGCCGCGCTGGTGGCGTTCTGTCGCACGCACGGCATCGAGCTGATCGACTGCCAGCAGCACACGCGGCATCTGGCCTCGTTCGGCGCGCGCGAGATCCCGCGCATGGCTTTCGAGCGGCATCTGGCGCAAGCCCTGGCCGAAGCCCCGCCGCGCCGCTGGACCTATGATCACGCGATGTGGGCGCAGCTCTGGCTGGAGCCGCGAGGCGCCCGCGAGCAAGCCACCGACTCGTGACACACCCCAAAGAACTCCCGCTGTCGTCGTTGCAGTTCTACGCGACGGCTCCCTACCCGTGCAGCTACTTGCCGGAACGGCTGGCGCGCTCGCAGGTGGCCACACCCAGCCACCTGATCCATGCCGACGCGTACTCCGGGCTGGTGGCCAACGGCTTCCGGCGCAGCGGCATGTTCACCTACCGGCCGTACTGCGACAGCTGTCGCGCCTGCGTGCCGCTGCGCGTGCCGGTGCAGCGCTTCGCGCCCTCGCGCAGCCAGCGCAGAGCCTGGAAGGCACACAGCGGCCTGCAGGCGCGCGTGTTGCGCCTGTGCTTCCTGCCCGAGCACTACCAGCTGTATCTGCGCTATCAGTCGGGCCGCCACGCCGGCGGCGGCATGGACCACGACAGCGTCGACCAGTACACCCAGTTCCTGCTGCAGAGCCGCGTCAACTCGCGGCTGGTGGAGTTCCGCGAGCCCTCTGCCGACGGCAGCGGCGCGCTGCGCATGGTGTCGATCCTCGACGTGCTCAACGACGGGCTGTCGGCGGTCTATACGTTCTTCGAGCCCGACCCCGGCGCGAGCTACGGCACCTACAGCGTGCTATGGCAGATCGAGCAAACCAAGCTGTTGAAGCTGCCGCACGTGTACCTGGGCTACTGGATCGGTCAGAGCCCGAAGATGGCCTACAAGGCGCAGTTCACGCCTCACGAGCTGTTGGTGGACGGCCGCTGGGTGACGCCGGGGGCCGTGCCCGCCGACGCCAGGCCTGCCGGCACGTCGAAGGCCGTCCCGGTCGGCAGCAGCCGCATCGGCGCGCGCTGACCGCCGACCCTCCAGAACCCGGCAACGGCACGGCCTGTGCCGTGGTCAGCCGGTGTTGCGCAGCCCTGCCGCGATCCCGTTGATCGAGATGTGGATGCCGCGCTGGACGCGCTCGTTGCCGGCGTCCCCTTCGACGCGTGTGCGATAGCGGCGCATCAGTTCGACCTGCAGATGGTTCAGCGGGTCGAGGTACGGGAATCGGTGTTCGATCGACCGCGCCAGGCTCGGATTGGCCGCCAGCCGTCGCGACTGGCCGGTGACCTGCGACAGCGCATCGGCGGTGCGCTGCCACTCCGCCTCGATGGCGGCGAAGATGCGCCTGCCCAGGCGCGCGTCCTCGACCAGCTCGACGTAGCGCGCCGCGATGCCGAGATCGGTCTTCGCGAGCACCATGTCCAGGTTCGACAGCAGCGTGCGAAAGAACGGCCATTGGCGCACCATGCGCCGCAGCAGTGCCAATCGCCGCGCGCGCGACGCCCCGTCGAGGAACGCCTGGACACCAGAACCGAAGCCGTACCAACCCGGCAGCGCGACGCGGCATTGGCCCCAGCTGAAGCCCCAGGGAATCGCCCGCAGATCCTCGATGGCGCGCGTGGCCTTGCGCGACGCCGGCCGCGAGCCGATGTTCAGCTCGGCGATCTCGCGGATCGGCGTGGCAGCGAAGAAGTAGTCGGTGAAGCCCGGCGTCTCGTACACCAGCTTGCGGTACGACACCATGCTGGAGCGCGAAATCGCCTCGGCCGCTGCGAGAAACGACTCCGGCGCGGGCTGCGTGGGATGCAGCAGCGTCGCCTCCAGCGTGGCAGCCACCAGCGTCTCTAGATTGCGCAGGCCGATCTCGGGGTTGGCGTACTTGCTGGCGATCACCTCCCCCTGCTCGGTGAGGCGGATCTGACCCTTAACCGTACCTGGTGGCTGCGCGAGGATGGCGTCGTAGCTCGGGCCGCCGCCGCGGCCCACCGTGCCGCCGCGGCCGTGGAACATGCGCAGCGCGAGGCCGTGCTCGGCATGCAGCTCGTCGAACAGCTGCACCAGCGCCACTTCGGCGCGGTAGAGCTCCCAGTTGCTGGTGAAGAAGCCGCCGTCCTTGTTGCTGTCGCTGTAGCCGAGCATCACGTCCTGCTCGCCGCCGCTGGCACGCATCATCGCGGCGATGCCGGGCAGCGCGTAGAACGCGCGCATGATCGATGCGGCCTGACGCAGGTCGCCGATGGTCTCGAACAGCGGCACTACGATCAGCGCGGTGTGCAGATCGTCGCCCAGCGTGCCGCGGGCGAGCCCCGCCTCCTTCAGCAAACACAGCACTTCGAGCAGGTCGCTAACCGTCTCGGTGTGCGAGATGATGTAGTGGCGCAGCGCCGCGGCACCGTATGCGCGGTGCACGTCGCAAGCGGCCTCGAACACCGCGAGCTCGCCGCTGGCCAGCTCGCTGTAGGCGTGGCCCACCACGCGCAGCGGCCGCGCGTCGCGCAGCAGGCGCACCAGCAGCGGCACGCGTTGCGCCTCGGGCAGCGCCGCGTAGTCGGCTTCGACGCGGGCCACCCGCAGCAGCTCGGCAACCACGGCCTCGTGCTGGTCCGAGCTCTGCCGCAGGTCCAGCGTGGCCAGGTGGAATCCGAACACCTGCACCGCGCGCTGCAGCGGGGCCAGGCGCGGGCCGATCAGCGCCTCGGCGTGGTGATGGCGCAGCGAGGCCTCGATCACCTGCAGGTCGGCCAGGAACTCGTCTGCGCGGTCGTAGGGCTGCTGTGGCGCCACCGCGTGGCGCAGCGGCTCGGTGCCGGTCAGCCGTTGCAGCGTGGCAGCCAGACGCGCATAGATGCCGGTCAAGGCGCGGCGGTACGGCTCGTCCTCGCGGTGCGGATTGCGGTCGGGCGAGCGCTCGGCCAGTGCCAGCATCTCGCCCGTGACGGGCGCCAGCGTCTGCGAGATCGACAACTCGGCACCGAGCGCGTGCACCTCGGTCAGGTAGAAGCGCA